>DASXXY010000019.1:0-4983 GCA_036502805.1 Gaiellales bacterium
CGTCACGAGCGCGGCGCCGCACGCATGCTCGACGGCCGCGAGGATGACGCCGAGCGCGGCATCGGAGGCCTCGACGGCCTTGATCACGGCCGGCAGCACGCCCGAGTGCCCGACCATGTCCGGGTTCGCGAGGTTGACGACCGCGAACGCGTAGCCCTCCTGCAGGCGCTCGGCGACCCGCTGCGCGACGCCCGCCGCGGACATCTCGGGCGCGAAGTCGTAGGTGGGCACGTCGCGGCGCGAGCTCACGAGCTCCCAGTCCTCGCCATCGTGGCAATCCTCGCGGCCGCCGTCGAAGAAGTACGTCACGTGTGCGTACTTCTCGGTCTCGGCGACGTGCAGCTGGCGCACGCCGGCGCCTTCGAGCACGTCGGCGAGCGTGCCGTGCAACGGCGCGTCGTCGAACGCGACGCGCGCGCCGAGCGTGTCGTCGTAGCGCGTCATCGTGACCAGCAGGCCGAGCCGCGGCGCGAGCGCGTGGCACATCTGCCGGGCGCGATCCGGTCGGAAGTTGAAGAACACGAGGGGGTCGCCCTGTGCGATGCGGAGGCCGTCGTCGCCGAGCACGATCGGCCGCACGAACTCGTCCGTGAGGCCCCCCGCGTACGACGCCTCGACGGCGCCCGGCGCGGAGTCGGCGTGCTCGCCGGCGCCCTCGACCAGCGCGGCGCGCGCGAGCTCGGTGCGCTCGGCGCGGTGGTCGCGATCCATCGCGTAGTAGCGGCCGACGACGGTGGCGAACTCGGCACGGCTGCCGGCCCACTCGCGCTGGAGCTCGGCCAGCAGGCCGGCGGCCTGGTGCGGCGAGACGTCGCGCCCGTCCGTGAATGCGTGCACGGCGACGCGCTCGACGCCGGCCGCGAGCGCCGCGCCCACGAGTGCGCGCAGGTGGTCGACGTGGGAGTGCACGCCGCCGTCGGAGACGAGCCCGGCGAGGTGCAGCACGCCGCGCCCGGCGCGAGCGGCGGCGAAGCCCTCCTGGAAGGCCGGGTTCGCCGCCAGCGTGCCGTCGGCGACGGCGTTGCCGATGCGCACGAGATCCTGCGCCACGATGCGGCCGCCGCCGATGTTGAGGTGGCCGACCTCGGAGTTGCCCATCTGGCCCTCGGGCAGGCCGACCGCGAGGCCGGACGCCAGCAGCGACGTGTGCGCGCAGCGCTCCCAGAGCGCATCGAAGACGGGCGTGCGCGCGAGCGCGACGGCGTTGCCCGGCCCGTCGGGCGCGAGGCCGAAGCCGTCGAGCACGACGAGGACGACCGGCCGTGTCATCCGGCGGCGTTCGCGGCGCGCGCGATCGCGGCGAAGTCGCGCGGATCGAGGCTGGCGCCGCCGACGAGGGCGCCGTCGACGTCGGGCTGGCCGAGCAGCGTTGCGGCGTTGTCGGGCTTGACCGAGCCGCCGTAGAGGATGCGGATGGCGGCCGCGCACTCCTCGCCGTGGCGCTGCGTGATCAGCGAGCGGATGAACTCGTGCGTCTGCTGCGCGATCTCCGGCGTCGCGCTGCGGCCCGTGCCGATCGCCCACACGGGCTCGTAGGCGATCGTGACCTGCAGCACCTGCGACGACGTCAGGCCCGTGAGCGCGCCCTCGAGCTGGGTCGTGAGGCGGCTCTCGGTCGCTCCGCCGTCGCGCTCGGACTCGCTCTCGCCGATGCACAGCACCGGCTCGAGGCCGTGGGCGAGCGCCGCGGTCAGCTTGCGCGCGAGCGCCTCGTCGGTCTCGCCGAAGAGCGCCCGGCGCTCGGAGTGGCCGAGCAGCACGCCGGTCGCCCCGGCGTCGATCAGCATGCGGCACGAGGTCTCCCCCGTGAACGCGCCCTCGGGCGCCTCGTGCACGTTCTGGCCCCAGACGCCGATGCCGCCCTCGCCGATGCGCTCGGCCACGAGGTCGAGCGCCGTGAACGGCGGGCAGATCGCGAGGTCGACCTCGTCGAGATCGTCCACGAGCGGCAGGAGGGCGCTGCAGAACTCGGCCGCCTCGCCCCTCGTCTTGAACATCTTCCAGTTGCCGGCCACGAGCGGCGTGCGCTCCATCAGGGTGCCTCCGTCGGGATGGCGGCGACGCCCGGGAGGACGTGGCCTTCCAGCAGCTCGAGCCCGGCGCCGCCGCCGGTCGAGACGTGATCGATGCGGCCGGCGAGGCCGGCCTGCGTGACCGCGGCGACGGAGTCGCCGCCGACGACGACCGTGTGGCCGGGGCAGTCGGCGACCGCCTCCGCCACGGCGCGCGTGCCGGCCGCGAACGGCGCCAGCTCGAACGCGCCCATCGGGCCGTTCCAGAAGACCGTGCGCGCGGCCGCGATCTTCTGCGCGTAGGCGGCGGCGCTCTGCGGGCCGATATCGAGCCCCATCCAGCCCGGCCGGATCGCGGCGAACGGCATCGTCGCGACCTCGGCGTCGGCCGAGAACTCGCGCCCGCAGACCACGTCGACGGGCAGCAGCAGCTCGCAGTCGTGCGCCTTGCAGGCCGCCTGCGCGCGCCGCGCCTCGGCCTGGCCGCCCTCGTCCTCGTGCAGCGAGTCGCCCACGCCGAGGCCGTCCGCGACCGCGAACGTGAACGCCATCGCGCCGCCGATCAGGATCGCGTCGGCCGTCTCGGCGAGCTGCTCGAGCACGCCGATCTTGTCGGCCACCTTGACGCCGCCGGCGATCACGACGAACGGATGCTCCGGTGCGTCGAGGAGCCCGCCGAGCGCCTCGAGCTCGCGCCGCAGGAGCAGCCCCGCGGCCGCGGGCAGCAGGTGGGCGACGCCCTCGGTCGAGGCGTGTGCGCGGTGGGCCGCTCCGAACGCGTCGTTGACGTAGACGTCGGCGAGCTGCGCCAGCGCGGCCGCGAACTCTGGCTCGTCGGCGGTCTCGCCGGCGTGGAAGCGAACGTTCTCGAGCAGCAGGACGTCGCCCTCGCACAGCTCGTCGACCGCGTGCTGCGCGACCTCGCCGACGCAGTCGCCGGCGAACGCGACCGGGACGCCGAGCAGCTCGGCGAGGCGCTCGCGCACGGGCTCGAGCGAGGCCGCCGGATCGGGCACGCCCTTGGGCCGCCCGAGGTGCGCGCACAGGATCACGCGCGCCCCGGCCTCGCGCAGCGCCCTGATCGTCGGCAGCGCTGCGCGGATGCGCGTGTCGTCGCCGATCACGCCGTCCCTGATCGGGACGTTGAAGTCGACGCGGCAGAGCACCCGCCGGCCGGCGAGCTCCAGCGCACCCAGGCCGCGCGGGAGCGTGCGGGTCACAGGACCTTGGTGATCAGGTCGACGAGCCGGTTCGAGAAGCCCCACTCGTTGTCGTACCAGGAGACGACCTTGGCCTGCCGGCCGTGCGCCATCGTCAGCTTGGCGTCGAAGATCGACGAGAACGGGTTGCCGACGATGTCCTGCGACACGATCTCGTCCTCGGTGTAGGCGAGGATCCCCTTCATCCGCCCGGTGTCGGCCCTGGCCTTCACGGCGTCGTTGATCTCGTCGACGGAGGCCTCGCGACCGAGCGTGCAGACGAGGTCGACGACCGAGCCGTCCGGCACCGGCACGCGCATCGAGATGCCGTCGAGCTTGCCGTTCAGCTCGGGGATCACGATGCCGATGGCGCGCGCCGCGCCCGTCGAGGTCGGGATGATCGAGAGCGCAGCGGCCCGCGCGCGGCGGAGATCGGAGTGCGGCGCATCGTGCAGGCGCTGATCGCCCGTGTAGGCGTGCGTCGTCGTCATGAAGCCTTGCTCCATGCCGAACTCGTCGAGCAGCACGCGCACCACCGGCGCCAGGCAGTTGGTCGTGCAGGACGCCATCGAGATCAGCTGATGCGCGTCGCGGTCATAGGTGTCCTCGTTGACGCCGAGCACGAGCGTGACGTCGGGATCCTTGGCCGGAGCCGAGATGACGACCTTCTTCGCGCCGGCCGTGAGGTGCGCCTCGGAGCGGCGGTCGGCGAAGAAGCCGGTCGACTCGAGCACGACGTCGGCACCGAGCTCGCCCCACGGCAGCGCGGCGGGATCGCGGTGCGAGACGACCTTGAGCGCCTCGCCGTCGACCGTGATGCCGTCGCTCGAGTGCGCGACCTCGCCCTTGTAGCGGCCGAGCACCGAGTCGTACTTGAGCAGATGCGCGAGCGTGGCCGCGTCCGTCAGGTCGTTGACGGCGACGATCTCGATGTCGGCGCCAGACTCCTTCGCGGCGCGGAAGAAGTTGCGGCCGATGCGGCCGAAGCCGTTGATGCCGACGCGAACGGGCATGTGCTCCCCTCGTGTGTCCATGCCGCCGCGCAGCGGATGCGAGCGGCCCTCTTCGATTCTAGCCACGGACTGCCCGCATCCCCGTCAGCCTCGCCTCCGAAGCGCCGGTCGAGGCGCCCGCGGCGGGACGTACGGCGCGCAAACGGGGTCTGACCCGCGACGCCCGGGTCTGACCCGGGAGTCGCGGGTCTGACCCCGGGCTCCCGCAGCGGACGGCGCTCAGCGGTCGGCGAGCAGCACGATGCGCCGCAGGCGCGCGGCCACGACCCACTTCGTGAGGCGCGGGATCGCCGCCTCGCCCAGCTCGCCGAGCGTTGCGTCCGGCAGGCGGAGGCGGAGCTCGGCGACCGCGCGCAGATCGGGCGGCAGGGCGTCCGGGCCGCCGACGGCCTCGATCGCATCGGTGTGCCGCGCCGAGGCCGTGGCCTGGCGGCGGAGGTTGCCCGCGTCGGCGTTCGCGAGGCGGTTGGCCTCCTCGCGCGCCCACGCGAACACGCCCTCCTCCTCGAGCCGCAGCTCCGCCCCGTGCGCGCCGAGCGCGGCCAGCAGCCCGCGGATCGTCTCGCGGCTCTTCGCGTAGACGATCCAGTAGCGCGGCGTCTCGTGCACGCCGAGGGTGAAGCCCTCCACCTCGGCCAGCTCCTGCAGCTGCAGCGCAGCCGTGTCGCTGGAGACGCGCCACTCCAGGTGGGCCGCGCTGCGCGGCCGCGAGAGCGAGCCGCTGCCGATGAACGCTCCGCGCAGGTAGGCGCGACGGCA
>DASXXY010000020.1:0-2061 GCA_036502805.1 Gaiellales bacterium
ACGCCATGCGCAACTTCCTCGAGCCGACGATCCCGGCCGCCGTCGAGGCGACGACGAACCAGGAGTTCGGCACGTCCGCGCTCGCGGTCGCGCTCGCGCTCGCCGGCCTCTTCGTGGCCCACGCGGTCTGGGGCCGACGCACCGACACGCCGCGCCGCGTGGCCGCCGCCACGGCGCCGCTCGAGCACGTGCTGCAGGACAAGCTCGGCTTCGACCGGCTCTACGACTGGGCCTTCTACCGCCCGGCCGTCGCCGTCGCGCGCGGTGGCCAGAAGCTCTGGGAGGACGCCGCCGTGCTGGGCTCGATGAACGTCGTCAGCGCGGCCGGCAGCTACGCCACGCGGCTGCTCTCGAACGCCCAGTCGGGCCTCGTGCGCGTCTACGCGCTGGCGATCGGCATCGGCATCGCCGTGCTCGCCCTCTGGCTGATCAGCGGCGCCTCGTGAGCGGCAGCTGGACGTCGACGCTGCTCTGGCTCGTGCCGCTCGGCGGCGCGCTGCTGGCGCTTGTCCTGCCGCTCGGCGACCGCGTGCGCGGCGGCTTCGCGCTGCTCGTCACGCTCGTCACGGCGGCGCTCGCGCTCGCGGCGGCGTTCCGCTTCCGGCCCTCGGGCGGGACGCAGTACGAGCAGTCCCACGCCTGGGTGCGCGACATCGGGCTGACCTACCACGTCGGCATGGACGGGCTCTCGCTCGTGCTCGTCGCGCTGACCGCGATCTGCGTGCCCTGCGCGCTCGGCTTCGGCCTCTGGGCCAGGCGGCCGAACCTGCGCGCCTACACGTCGCTGATGCTGCTGCTCGAGTCCGCCGTCGTGCTGCTGCTCGTGGCGCGCGACCTGGCGCTCTTCTACGTCGGCTTCGAGGCGATGATCGTGCCGCTCGCGCTGCTGATCGCCGTCTGGGGCGGCCCCAACCGCGGCCGCGCGACGATCCGCTTCGTGATCTATACGCTCGTCGGCTCGCTGCTGATGCTGATCGGCGTGATCACGCTCGGCCTGCGCGCGGGCACGTTCGACCTCGCCGGCATCGGCACGAGCGACTCGCGCTGGCTGTTCCTCGCGTTCATGGCCGCGTTCGCGATCAAGGCGCCGCTCTACCCGTTCCACGGCTGGGTCCCCGAGGCCTACCGCGAGGCGCCGCCCGAGGTCTCGGGCCTGCTCTCCGGCGTCGTCTCCAAGGCGGGCGCCTACGGGATGCTGCGCTTCGCGCTGCCGCTCTTCCCCGGCCCGGCGCACGACCTGCGGCGCTGGTTCGTCGCGATCGCCGTGATCGGGCTCCTGTGGTGCTCGCTGATGGCCTTCCGCCAGGGCGACTCGCGCGGCGTCATCGCGTACTCCTCGATCTCCCAGATGAGCCTGATCGGCCTCGGGATCTTCGTCATGAACGACATCGGCGCGACCGGCGCGACGTTCCAGATGGTCAACCACGGCCTGCTCTCCGTGCTGCTCTTCCTGCTCGCCGGGGTCGTCGAGGTGCGCACGGGCGACGGGCTCTTCCGCCGCATCGGCGCGCTCGCGCGCGGCCGCGCCGGGCTCGCGACGGTCGTCATGACCGCGGGCATCGCGGCGCTCGCCGTGCCGGGATCGTCGCTCTTCGCCTCGGAGTTCCTCGTGCTGCTCGGCGCGTTCCGCGACTGGTGGCTGATCGGGGCGCTGGCCTCGCTCGCGATCGTGCTCGCCGCGATGTACATGCTGCGCTGGATCTCGGCGATCCTGCACGACGCGCCGGCCGATCCCTCGCCGGGCCTCTCGGGCGTCGGCGACCTGCGCTGGGAGGCGGCCACGCTGCTGCCGCTCGTAGCCTGCGTGCTCGCGCTCTCGGTCTACCCGTACGCCGTGACGCACCGCGTCTCCGACTCGTTGCACGGCATCGTCTCGGCCGTGACCGCGAAGGGCTCCCCGTGATCGCCGCGGCCGCCGCGATCGCCACGCCCTCGGTGCAGCTGGGCGCGATCCTCCCCGCCTTCCTGCTCACGATCGGCGCGCTGCTCCTGCTCGTCGTCGGCAGCTTCGAGAGCCGCAGCGCGCGCCTCACGAGCGGCGTCATCGGGCTCGTGACCTTC
>DASXXY010000021.1:0-3028 GCA_036502805.1 Gaiellales bacterium
CTCGGCCTCGAGCAGGCGGCGGACGTCGTCGCGGTGCTCTGCGAGCGCCGGGTAGCCGTCGCCCAGCGACTCGATCACGGCGTCGTGCAGCGTGCCCAGGAACGGCCCCTCGAGGCCGAGCCGGCTGCCGTGCAGCACCGCGCGGCGGATGATCCGCCGCAGCACGTAGCCGCGGCCCTCGTTGGACGGCGTGACGCCGTCGGTCGCGACGGCGGCCATGCCGCGGCCGTGGTCGCAGAGCACGCGGAACGAGCGCACGGCGTCGCCGCCGTCCGCGTAGCGCGCGCCGGCGAGCTGCTCGATCGCCCGGATGACGTGCGTCGTCTGGTCGGTCTCGTAGATGCTGCCGGCCTCCTGCAGCAGCATCGCGACGCGCTCGAGGCCGCTGCCGGTGTCGATGTTCTGTGCGGGCAGCGGCGTCAGCGAGCCGTCGTCGCCGCGATCGAACTCCATGAAGACGAGGTTCCAGAACTCGAGGAAGCGGTCGCAGTCGCAGCCTGGCTTGCAGTCGGCGCCGCCGCAGCCGTGCTGGGCGCCGCGGTCGTAGAACAGCTCGGAGCACGGGCCGCACGGCCCGGTCGCGCCGGCCTTCCAGAAGTTGTCCTCGCCGAGGGCGACGATGCGGCTCGCCGGGATGCCGCGAGCGAGCCAGAGGTCGCGCGCGACCTCGTCTGCGCCGAGCTGGTCGTCGCCCTCGTAGTAGGTCGCCCAGATCCGCTCCGGCGCGAGGCCGAAGGCGCCGGTCGAGAGCTCCCACGCCATCTCCACCGCGCCCGGCTTGAAGTAGTCGCCGAACGAGAAGTTGCCCATCATCTGGAAGAACGTCATGTGCCTGTCGGTCGACCCGACGACGTCGATGTCGACGGCCCGGAAGACGCGCTGCACGGACGTCAGGCGCTGCCGCGGCGGCGCCTCCTGGCCGAGGAAGAACGGCTTGAACGGCTGCATGCCGGCCGTCGTGAGCAGCACCGACTGGTCGAGCGCCGAGGGCACGAGCGAGGCCGACGGCACCGCCAGGTGCCCGCGCTCGACGAAGAACTCCGTGAAGCCGCGGCGGATCTCGTCGGATGTCTTCAGGAGGGCCATAGGGGCTTGATTCTACGTTGCCGGGGCGGTTGGGCGGGTCGTCCGAATGAGTGGGGTCAGATCCCGATCGTGCACGCGGACGTCCGAGGCCGGCACTGGCTTCGGGGGCGTGCACGATCGGGGTCTGACCCTAATCGTGCGGCTGGCGCAAGCGCCACAGGAGGCGCCACGAAAACACCCTCATGCCCGCTCGCGTTCGTGCCGATGAACACAGATGTGAAGCTGCGAGCGATCCAGGGCGACGCGAGCGCACTCGCCGACGTCCGCCCCACCGCGCTGCGGCGCGCCTGCGGTCACGTCGCGGGCGACCCCGCGTTCCTGCGCCGCGGCTACGGCTTCTACCGCGGTGCCGGCCTCGATCTCGGCGGCTTCTTCACGCGCCGCTTCACGCTCGCCGACGGCCGCCGCGCATCGGTCACGCTGCTCGCGGGCATCGACATCGAGACGGGCGCGGGGGTGCTCGAGCAGTGCTCGACCTCCGACGAGGCCGTGCACGAGCTCGACGCCGGCCCCGCCAGCGTGTGGGCCACGCTGCTGACGCTCGAGAACGCCACCGTCTCGTGGCGGGAGCTGAACGGCAAGCTGATCGTCGGCGACGCGCCGGCCTTCGAGGCCTTCGCCGCCGAGCTCGGCGCGCTGCCGCTGCTCGGCCCGGGCACGTGCCCGCTCTGCGCCGAGCGCGCGGAGCTCGCCGCCTAACCCCCCTCGGCGCCCGCCCCGAGCGTGCCGTCGGGCGAGACCTCGACGCCCTGCGCCGCGAGCTGCTCGCGCACGAGGAACTGGAACGTCGACCAGGCCCCGCGCCGCGCCTCGAACATGCGGTAGACCTGCCACTCGGTGAGCATCGAGGCATCGCTGCGGCGCGCCTCCGCCCAGTCGGCGAACTTCGGCAGGCGTCCGCTGCGGATGGCGAGGAAGACGCCCTGCTCGATCGCGCGGGCGAGCCGCTCCTCGCCGACCGGCACGTCGAATCCGGCCTCGCGCAGCGCGTTCGTGAGCGAGCCGAACGTGTGCCAGTAGAGCGACTTGGAGGGCATCGAGCCGCGCCGCGTCTCGAGGTCGCGCGCCGTGGGCGTGCGGCCGAGCTCCTCGCCGAGCTCGCGCAGGCGGTCGAGCAGCTCGTCGCGGGTCGCGAAGCGGCGCGGCACGAGGCCGGCGCGGCGCTTGGCGGCGTTCCACGAGCCGAAGTGCCCGATCACGGTCTGCGGGTGCACCGTCGTCTCGGGATCGGCCGCGAACTCGCGCATCGTGGGCGAGCGGCCGAGGCGCTCGGCGCTCGCGCGCAGCTCCGTCAGGATCTGCTCGTCGCTGTAGCGCTTGCGGATGCCCGCGCGGAACGCATCCAGGCGGTCCGGATCGATGCCGGCGATGCGCGAGTACCTGCTGCCCTCCACCACTGCGTCCCTTCATCTACCCGCACCGATCGTCTCGGACACGGTGCAATTGCGGGCGAGTATACGCGGCGACGGGCGGAGGAGTGCGGCGACCGCGCCAATACACTCCCCGTGTGGAGGGGACGCCCGGAGTGATGAGGCTCGCGCTCGCCGCTGCGCGGGCGACGGCGTTCGCCTCGCGCGCGAGCGGCCGCGGCGGCGGCACGACCCTGCCGGGCCGCGTCCTGACGGCGCTCGCCCCGACCGCGCCGAAGCGCCTCGCCGCCCGCCTCCCGCGCGGCTGCGTGCTCGTCTCCGCCACGAACGGCAAGACGACGACGTGCGCGCTGCTCGCCGAGGTGCTGCGTGGCCGGGCCCGCCTGGCGCGCAACGGCGCGGGCGCCAACCTCGCGTCCGGCATCGCCTCCGCGCTCTCCGTGCGCTCCACGGCAAGCGCCGAGCTCGGGCTCTTCGAATGCGACGAGGCGGCGCTGCCGGGCATCGCGGCGCAGCTCGAGCCGCGCGCCATCGCGCTCGGCAACCTCTTCCGCGACCAGCTCGATCGCTAC
>DASXXY010000022.1:0-9130 GCA_036502805.1 Gaiellales bacterium
GCCGGCCTGCAGCAGCACGACGGCGGCGGCTGCACGACGCGGCGAGAAGTGCTTGCGCGCCAGCGCGACGCGGCAGCGCAGCGTCATCTCGCGCTTCGCGACCGAGGACGACGACTGCCCGACGTAGTGGACGATCACGGCGTCCGGCGTGATCGCGGGGCGATAGCCGAGCTTGCGGGCGCGGGCGGCGAGATCGGCGTCCTCGCCGTACATGAAGAACGTCTCGTCGAAGCCGCCGAGCTCGTCCCACACGGCGCGTGGCGCGAGGCACAGGCAGCCGGTCACGATGTCGACCTGGCGCGGCGTGTCGCGAGGCCAGGCGCCGAGCGACTCCGGGTCGAAGACGCGCGAGCGCTTGAGCAGCGTCGAGAGGCCGCTCGCGAAGCAGACGAGGCTCCAGATGCTCTGCGCGCCCCAGCACGAGCCGGGATCGAGCCCGCCCGCCGGCGTCAGCGTGCGGCCGCCGACGAGGCCCGCGCGGGGGTGCGCACGGGCATACGCGAGCAGTGCCGTGAACGTGTCGCCGACGAGCTCGGTGTCGGGGTTCAGCATCAGCACGTGCTCGCCGGTCGCCGCGCGTGCGCCGAGATTCGAGCCCGCGGCGAAGCCGATGTTGCGCTCGAGCGCGATCAGGCGCACGTCGGGGAACTCCGTGCGCAGCAGCTCGGCCGAGCCGTCGCCGGAGGCGTTCTCGACGACGATGACCTCGTAGCTCGAGCCCACGGCCTCGCGCTGCACGGAGGCCAGGCAGGCCCGCAGGAGCTCGGGGACGCGGTAGGAGACGATGACGACGGAGACGTCCGGAACCATTCCGGCACCATCCAATCACGCCCGCCTCGCGCTGCGCCCCCTCGTTCGGGGAGGTCACGCCCCGGGCGGCCGCAGCCGCCCGGGGACGCGCACCGGCTATGCCGTGGCGTAGGCCTTGATCAGGATGTCGGCGACCTCGGGGCGGGAGAACTCGATCGGCGGGCGCTCGCCGCGACCGAGCATCTCGCGCACCATCGTGCCGGACAGGAAGACGTGCGACTCGCGATCGTGCGGGCACGTCTTGCCGGAGGCCATCGAGTCGCAGACCTTGCAGTAGAAGGAGTGCTCGAACATCATCGGCTCGATGCCGAGCGCGACCGGGTCGAGCTCGTCGAAGATCGCCTGCGCGTCGTAGGTGCCGTAGTAGCTGCCGACGCCGGCGTGGTCGCGCCCGACGATGAAGTGCGAGCAGCCGTAGTTCTTGCGGCAGATCGCGTGCCACACGGCCTCGCGCGGGCCGCCGTAGCGCATCGCCGCAGGGAACGCCGAGAGCAGGGTCCGGTCGGCCGGGTAGTAGTCCTTCAGCAGCGCGCGGTAGCAGTCGACGCGGACCGCGGCGGGCACGTCGTCGCCCTTCGTCTCGCCCACGAGCGGGTGGATGAGGATCCCGTCGACGGTCTCGAGCGCGCACTTCGTGACGTACTCGTGCGCGCGGTGGATCGGGTTGCGGGTCTGGAAGCCGACGATGCGCTTCCAGCCGCGCTCCGTGAAGGCCGCGCGCGTCTGCTCGGGGTCGAGCGCCAGATCGGGGAACGACGGCTCGGGCCGCGCGAAGACGGTGATCTCGCCGGCGAGGTAGTTGGCGGGCTGGCCGTAGATGCGGGCGACGCCGGGATGCGCCTCCTCGGTCGTGCGGAAGCAGAGCTCGGCCTCGTGCTTGGCGTCGTAGGCGTACACCTCGGCGACGTCGAGCGTCGCGAGCACCGTGCCGTCCTCGGACGCGAGCGCGACGCGCTCGCCCTTCGGGGCCTCAGCGACGGCGAGCGTCACGGGCAGCGCCCAGATCGTGCCGTCGGCGAGCTTCATCTCCTCGACGGTGCGCTCGTAGTCGGCCTTGCCCATGAAGCCGCGCAGCGGCGAGAGCGCGCCGCTCGCGATCATGTCGAGGTCGGCGAGCTCGCGCGGGCTGAGCGTGATCGTCTCGAGCCGGTCGACGCCCTCGGGGCGCTCGCCCGTGCGCTTGACGAGCGAGCCGCCGTGCGGTGCGATCAGGCCGGTCACGCTGCGACCGCGGCGTTCACGAGGCCGCGCTGCTCGAGATAGGCCAGCACGTGCTCGGCGCTCGCCTCGGCGCTCTCGCCCTCGGTGTTGATCGTGAGCTCGGGCGCCGCGGGCTCCTCGTACGGATCGCTGATGCCCGTGAACTCCTTGATCTCGCCGGCGATCGCCTTCGCGTAGAGGCCCTTGGTGTCGCGGCGGACGCACTCGTCGACCGAGGCGTGCACGTGGATGCAGACGAACGGGCCGAACTCCTCGACGAGCTCGCGGGCGGCCTGGCGGGTCTCCTCGTAGGGGGAGATCGCGGACACGACGGCGATGCCGCCGTGGCGCGTGATGCGGCTCGAGACCCAGCCGATGCGCTGGATGTTCGTGTCGCGATCCTCCTTCGAGAACCCGAGGCCCTTCGAGAGGTGCGTGCGCACGACGTCGCCGTCGAGCGGCTCGACGACGCGGCCGCGCTTCTCGAGCTCGGGGATCACGAGGTCGGCGATCGTCGACTTGCCTGCACCGGAAAGGCCGGTGAACCAGATGGTGAAGCCCTGCGGCTCGCTCATAGTTCAAAACTCCTTATTGCGTGTAGAAGGCAAGGTAATACAGCCGGCCCCGGCGGGTCGTCGCTCCGCCCGCGCGGCGCGCGCGCCGCCGCAGCAGCCCGGGAGTGCATGGTGCGTGCTCCGCGGCCCGTCCGAAACCCCCGGAGCGGCGATTCGGCGCGCCTAGACTGGGAGTCGTGACGCGTCGCTGCAACCACCATGCAGACACTCCTGTGAGAGTGTCAACCGCCCGTGGCCGATTCCGGACGTTCGGCTAGCCCGTGAGCGAGCGCGCCGCCGACGTCACGCTCAAGATCCCGCGCCCGCTCTACGAGCAGCTCGGGCAGGTGATCGAGGGCACGGGGTTCCGCTCCGTGACCGAGTTCGCCGTCTACGTGCTGCGCGACCTCGTCGCGAGCCACGGTGCCGGCGAGCGCGGCGACGAGCTCTCTCGCGACGAGCTGGACGCCGTGCGCAAGCGCCTCCAGGCGCTCGGCTACCTCGACGCTTAGCGCGGAGCCGGCCGTCCGTCGGACGCCAGGGAGCAGCCCCTGAGGGCCGCTCCCCAGCTCCGGTCAGGCGCGCAGCGAGAGTGCGGGGGAGGTGTCGTCGGAGCGCACGAGCCCGTGGCGCAGCGCGTAGCGGCTGGCCTCGGTGCGGTTCGAGACGCCGAGCTTGCGATAGATGTTCGAGAGGTGGAACTTCACCGTCTGCTCGGTGACCCACAGCTGCTTGCCGATCTGCGAGTTCGAGAGGCCTTCGGCGACGTACTGCAGGATCTCGAGCTCGCGCTCGGTGATCAGGCGCTGCGGGCTGTCCTGCGAGGTGGAGCGCAGCGAGGACGGCGTGCCGGCGCTCGTGAAGACCGTGCCGTCGACCGTGTGGCGGATGGCCGAGGCCAGCTCGCCGGGCTCGATCGACTTGACGATGTAGCCGCAGGCGCCATCGGCGAGCGCCTGGTTGACGTGCTGCGGGTCGTCGTGCATCGAGAGCACGACGACGCGGCAGTTCGGCGCCTCGCGCTTGATCTCGCGGAGGGCCCAGAAGCCGTCCCCGTCGGGCATGCGCAGGTCGAGCAGGCAGACGTCCGGCTGCCGCGCGATGACCGTCTTGACGGCGGCGCGGCCGGTCGTGGCCTCACCCACGACCTCGATGCCCTCGGCGTCTGCGAGCGCCGCGCGCAGGCCGCTCAGCACGAGTCGATGGTCGTCCGCGATCACAATGCGGATGCGCGCCCGTTGTTCCTGTGCCACGGCTTCGCTCGCCATCGTCAGCCTGCCTCCTCAGCGCGTCCCGCGCGCATCGTCTCCCCTTGGTGCGGTGCCCGTCCCGCGTGATTGCGACCACACCCGTCTACAACCGATCTGCGCTTTCTGTCAACCCTTCAGGTGGGTGGGCTAGCTATCCCACCCACGCGTTCTACCAGGTCGACCCCCGGCGCAACACGCGATTTCGGGCGCGTGCAGCGAGTTCTCGCGTCTCGGCGCGAACGCCGAAGGCCGCCACCGCGCCGGCGTACACGAGCAGGAAGAGCGCGCCACCGGCGACGACCTCGAGCAGCGGCGCCGGCCATGGCAGAAGCGTGATCGCGGCGGTGGCCGTCGCGGCGACGCCGGCCGCCAGCACGCAGCGCAGCTGGTCGTCGCGGAACGGGTGGATGCGGAACAGCCGCGCGACCTGGCCGACCTGGATCAGCGTGACCGTGCAGAGCGCGACGAGCGTCGAGGTGGCGGCGCCCGTCATGCCGTAGCGCGGCACGAGGAAGATGCACAGGACGAGGTTCGCGCCGAACACGAGCGCGTTGTCGAAGAGCGTCACGCGCGGGTGCCCGGAGAGGTTGATCACGGCTGCCAGCGGACCGGCGGCGTTGAGCACGAGCTGGCCGATCACGAGCAGGATGAGCGGCGTGCCGCCCTCCTCGTAGCCACGGCTGAAGAGCGTCAGCAGGGGGTGGTGGAGGACCGCCATGGAGCCGAGGATCGGCAGCGCGACCGCGAGGTTCCAGTACGAGACGCGCTGCAGCATCGACGCGAGGCCCGCGCTGTCGCCGCGCGCGTGCGTGCCGGCGATGCGCGGCGTGAACGCCTGCGAGACCGAGACCGTGAGCTGCGAGACCGGCGCCAGCAGCGCGACGACGAGGCCGTAGATGCCGACCTGGCGCGCCGTGCCGTAGTGGGCGAGCACGAGCGTGTCGGTCCAGAGCGTCGCCAGGTAGAGGCTCTGGCTGAGCGTCTGCGGCCACGAGAAGCCGATCATCGAGCGCAGCGCCCAGCGGTCGCGGGCGGGCACGAGGATGTTCGGCGAGACGCTGCGCAGGAGCCAGATCGCGAAGATCGTGCCCGCGACGCCGGCGATCGCGAAGCCGAGGCCGAGCGCGGTCACGTCCGAGATCAGCAGCACGAGCGGCACGGTCACGAGCAGGCGGGTGACGTTCTGGGCGGCCGTGATCGTCGACGAGCGGCCGGTCAGGCCGAAGCCGAGCACGCACGCGGCGCAGACGCGGCTCGCGCACAGCAGCGGCAGCGCGAGCGAGGCCAGCCGCAGCATGTGCGCCGCCTCGGGCTTGTGGAAGCGCGCGCAGATCTCCGGCGCGAGGATGAACAGCACGACCATGCCGATCGTGCTCAGCACGAGGCCCGCGAGCAGCGCGGCCTGCGCGGCCCCGCGCGCCTGGCGCTCGTCGCCCTCGGCCGCGCCCAGCGAGACGTAGCGCACGGCGCCCGCCTCGAGCCCGAAGAGCGCCGGCAGCTGGGCCAGGACGACGACCGTCGTCGCGAGCGTGAAGAGGCCCATCGTCTCGATGTCGACGATGTGGCGGACGATCGCCTGGAAGCCGAGCGCGAGCACGCTCGCGACGAGCGCGCCGAGCGCGCCGCGCGCGGCGCCGCGCGCCATCGCCCCGGCGCTCGAGGACAGGTCGGTGCGCATCGCCGCCGGCCGGGCGGGGTTGTCGGCGCTCACGGCGCCAGGCGCTCGTCGTCCCGCGGAGCCATGCGCACGAAGGCCGTCGCGGCAGCCGTGCGGTTCTCCACGCCGAGCTTGCGGAAGATGCTCGCGAGGTGGAACTTCACGGTGTTGATCGTGACGCCGAGCTCGGCCGCGATCTGGCCGTTCGAGCGACCGAAGGCGGCCCGCTCGAGCACCTCGCGCTCGCGCGGCGAGAGCTCGCTGCTCATGCCGTCACGCGCTCCAGCATGCTCGTGCCGCGCATCGCCGGCGGGACGGGCTGGCCGAGCAGCTCGAGCACGGTCGGGGCCACGTCGAGCAGGTGCATGCCCTCGCGCTGGCCCGGCTCGACGCCGGGCGCCTTGAGGATGAACATGCCGTGCTGGGCGTGGTTCGCGTCGTCCGGGCCCGTGTCGTTGTCGAACGTGTAGAGGCCCTCGTCGCCGCCGACGGTGCCGACCGCGCGCCAGTAGAGGTCGCCGAAGTGCACGATCAGGTCGGGCGCGATGCCCGTGATCTCGGGGTAGACGTCCTCGGGGCGGAAGACCTTCGTCGCCATCGGCTGGCCGCGGTCGTCCGGGATCGCCGAGATGCGCTCGATCAGCTCGTCGCGGAAGCGCTCGTAGTCGGCCGCCGGGATCGTGCCGTTCGGCTCGCGGCCCTCGACGTTGAGGAACACGCGGGAGTAGTAGCCGCCCTCGGCCCAGACCTTCGTGCGCGACCAGTCGATGCCGCAGTCGCGCGTGCTCGAGCGGCCCTCGGGCTCGCGCTGGAGGCCGAGCAGGCCCTCCTGGCGCAGCCACTCGTTGATGCGCACCCCGCCCTCCATGCGCTTCGCGCCGTGATCCGAGACGACGAGCACCGCCGTCTCCTCGTCGGCGTGGCGCAGCAGGTTCGCGAGCAGCCCGTCGACGTGCACGTGGTAGTCGAGGATCGCCTGCTCGTACCGCCCGCCGGGCACGTGCTTGCGGTGCTGGGGATCCATGTCCTTCCAGAACCCGTGGTGGATGCGGTCGGTGCCCATCTCGACCATCGCGAAGAGCTCCCAGGGCTTCGTGCTCAGTAGGTGGTCGGCGAGCGCGAAGCGCTTGTCGGTCATCTCGTAGATCTGGCGCAGGAGGTCGTCCTTGTCCTCCGTGCGGAACTCGGTGCAGTCGAAGAGATACTCGCCGACGACGTCCTCGACCTCGTTGCGCAGCGCGGGCGGGAACGTGTACTGCGACTCCGTCGAGGGCGTCAGGAAGCACGAGACGAGCACGCCGTTGAGCGGCTTGACCGGGTACGTCCCCGGCACGCCGAGCACGATGCTGCGCTTGCCGCGGCGGCCGACGATGTCCCACAGCCGCGGCTCCTTGACGGCCGCGCCGTTGGCGATGAAGAGGCCGTCGTAGGAGTGGTCGGCGCGGTTGCGGAAGCCGTAGATGCCGAGGTCGCCGGGCGTCCGGCTCGACATCATGCAGGACCACGCGGGCACGGTGATCGGCGGCACCACCGACTCCAGCCGGCCGTAGGCGCCGGCGTCGGCGAGCGCCGACAGGGTTGGCAGCTGGTCGCGATAGCGCCCGAGCACGAGGCTGGGCTCGGCGCAGTCGAGGCCGATGATCATTACGCGTTTCACGTCGGGCATGCAGGCTCCAGGAGGCGAGTTCCAGCTCCAGGCTAGGTGGCCTCCGCGCTCGCCACGACCCGCGTTCGGTCGGGTCGGGAGGCCTCGTCCCCTACCCGGTCGGGTGGTCCCGGCGAGGCGGGGTGGCGCACGCGCGGCACCTGCGTACGATGGGTGCAGATGAGCCCCGGAAGCGTCCAGAGCGTGAGCGCAGTGATCCCCGCGTTCAACGCGGAGCGGACGCTCGGAGCAGTGCTCGCCGCGCTCGCGGCCGACCCCGAGCGGCCCGACGAGATCATCGTCGTCGACGACCGCTCGACCGACCGCACGGCCGAGATCGCGCTCGCGCACGGCGCGCGCGTCGTCGAGGGCGGTCAGGTCGGCTACGCCGGCGGCGCGCGCAACCGCGGCTGGGATGCGGCGTCCGGCGACGTCGTCGTGTTCCTGGACGCCGACGCCGTGCCGCTGCCGGGCTTCGGCGCGGGCGTGCGGCGGGCCGCGCGCGAGTTCCCGGGCGCGATCGTCGGCTGCGCCCGCCGCTTCGCGCCGCACACCGTGTGGTCGTGGGTCGCGCATCTGCAGATCGAGACGCCGTACCTGGAGCGGGGGAGCCCGCGCGACGTGCGCTTCGTGTCCTCGTACTGCATGCTCGTGCCGCGCGCGCTCGACCTGCGCTTCGACGAGAGCTACGGCGGCGAGGACGCGCTGTTCTGCGCCGACGCGCTCGAGCGCGGCCTGCGGCTCGTGTTCGACCCGCGTTACGCCGCGCTGCACGAGCACGACCGCGACACCTTCGCGAAGCTCCGCCGCCAGCAGGCGCGCGTGGCCTTCGCCGCCGCCCGCATCGGCCCCGTCCAGCGCGAGGGCCGCAGCAAGCGCATCGCGAGCCGCGTCCCGCTGCACTACTTCGCGCTGCTCCGCCTGCCCGTGATCTACCGCCGCCTCGACGAGGATCCCGCGCTGCGCCGGCGCTTCGTGCGCCTGCTGCCGCTGATGGCCGTCGGCGAGTGGACGCTCGGCGCCTACGCGCTCCGCTACGCGCTGCGGCCGCGGCCGCACCTGCGCGACCAGAGCGACGCCGGCTTCCGCTGACCCTCGACCTGTGGTCGAGAGTAGTGCGGTGCGCTGCCAGAGCCGCACGCGGTGGTGCCAGAGTCGTGCGCGGGGCGGCGGCCCGGCGCGCGAGCTTGACACGGTGGGCGTCGCTTCCTAGTCTCTTTATCTAGCTAACTAGTTAAAGAGGTGAAGCGGTGATCGAGTTCCGCCTCGACGCTCGCTCGGGCGTCCCGACGTATCTCCAGATCGTGCAGCAGGTCCGGCAGGCGGTGCGGCTCGGGATCCTGCAGCCGGGCGATCAGCTGCCGACCGTGAAGGAGGTCGTGGCGAGCCTTGCGATCAATCCCAACACGGTGCTCAAGGCCTATCGCGAGCTCGACCAGGGCGGGCTCGCCGAGGGGCGGCGCGGACAGGGCACGTTCGTGGCGGGCGAGGTCGCCCAGATCGTGCCCGACAGCGTCGCCGGCCTGCGCGCGGCGCTCAGCCGCTGGATCGAGGACGCGCGCGCCGCAGGCCTCGACGAGGACACGATGGCCGCGCTGTTCACGCACGCCGTCCGCCCGCCGTCCGAGCTGAGGATCGCATGAGCGACGCCCCTGCGCTCGCCTGCGACCGGCTCGGCAAGCGCTATGGCTCGCGCTGGGCGTTGCGCGACTGCTCGCTCGCGATCCCGTCCGGCGCCGTGACGGCGCTCGTCGGGCCGAACGGCGCCGGCAAGACCACGCTCCTGCAGCTCGCGGTCGGCCTCACCAGGCCGAGCGCGGGCGACGTGCGCGTGCTCGGGCGCTCGCCGCGGCGAGACGCGGCGGCGCTCCTGCCCCGTCTGGGCTTCGTCGCACAGGAGCACCCGCTCTACAAGGGCTTCACCGTCGCGGAGATGCTCGCGTTCGGCCGCAGGCTCAATCCGACCTGGGACGCAGCGTTCGCGCGTGCTCGCGTCGACGCACTCGGGCTACCG
>DASXXY010000023.1:0-4468 GCA_036502805.1 Gaiellales bacterium
GACGAGGTCGCCGAAGTCGCTGAGGCGGCGCTCGGAGCCGACGGGCAGCGGCGTCTCGTCGAGCGAGGAGGCGACGAGCGCGCCCCACAGGCCGCCCGCGAGCGAGACGGGCGCCGCGACGCTCGAGCGATAGCCGTGCGAGCGCAGGCTGCCGGCGAGCAGGCGCGACTCCTCGGGGTAGGTCACGCGGTGCGCCTCGCCCGTGCGGTAGACCTCGACGAGCGCCGAGCCCTCGGTGCCGAGCTCGATCTGCGAGCCGACGGGGAAGAGCAGCGAGGCCGTCTCGCTGAAGCCGCCCATGACCGTGACGAGGCCCGGGCTCTCGTAGCGCACGAGCGAGGCCGACGCGACACCGAGCGCCGTCGCGGCCTCCTCCATGACCTGGCTGAAGACGCGCACCGGATCCGACTCGCTCACGAGCAGCGTCGCGATGCGCCGCAGCGCGGCCTGCTCGCGCGCGAGCCCGCGCGCGGCCGTCTCGCTGAGCGCGCGCTCGGCCGTCACGGCAGCGAGGATCATCGAGGTCAGCGCCGCCACGCCGAGGAAGACCTGCGTCGCCAGCAGGCTGTCGGCGAGCGAGCCGCGCACGAACGGGCCGGAGCCGCCGGAGGTCTCCCAGACGGTGATCGCGCCGGCCGCCAGCAGGGCGCCGGCGGCACCGCGCGGTCCGAAGCGCAGCGCCGCCCAGATCAGCGCGGGGAAGAGCACGTACGGGACGTCGCGCTGCGACGAGAGGTTCGTGAGCGCGACGAGCAGCGCGAGCAGCGCCGCGCCCTCGAGCGCCTCGCGGCGCGCGAAGCGGAAGCCGGCCCCGGCCCAGGTCAGGAGCGCGGGCGTGACGACGAGCGCGCCGGCGAGGTCGGACAGCCACCAGGTGCGCCAGATGCGCGGCACGCCCCCGGCCGGCACGCTGTGCCCGAGCCCGAGCACGACCATCCCGAGCGTGGCGCCGATCGCCGTGCCGGCGGCGGCGCAGAGGATCAGCGTGAGCACGTCGCGCACGCGCAGTCCGGGCCGGTTCGCGTCCCAGCGGATCAGCAGCAGGGCGGCCGTGAGCGAGGCGACGGTCGTGCCGGCCGCCTGGCCGAGCACGAGGCTGAACGGCGTCGCGTAGCCCGACGCCACGAGGCTGCCGATCAGGACGCCGGGCCAGAGGCGCGGCCCGTAGAGCACGAGCACCGAGATGCCGACGCCGACCGGAGGCCAGAACGCGGTGGAGGAGCCGTGCGTGCTCGCACCCGTGTGGGGGTACGAGATGTCCTGGCCGATGCGTGCCGCCGCCCACACGCCGATGGCCGTCGCGAGCAGCGCGAGCGCGTACACGCGCACGCCGCCCGCGGCGCGGATGCTGCCCTGCACCGGCTGCTCCGCGACCGCGTCGAGCAGCCTTCTCGCCGTTCCCGCCACCCTCTGCGCCACGCCCCCGACCCCTCTCACCGCGCTCCGCGCGCAGCGCCTCCCGCGCCCGGCGCCGTCTGCGAGGGTGAGGCTAGCCGTACCGGCGCGCACCCGCGCGCGTGAGACCATGGGGCCAGATGCCCGTCCGCGTCCTGATCGTCGACGACCACCCGAGCTTCCGCGCGACGGCGCGGCTCCTGCTCGAATCGGAGGGCTTCGACGTCGTCGGCGAGTCGTGCGACGGCGCGACGGGTCTGCGCGACGCGCGCGCGCTCGCGCCCGACGTCGTGCTGCTCGACGTCCAGTTGCCCGACATCGACGGCTTCGAGGTCGCGGCGCAGCTCACGAGCGATGACGACCCTCCGGCGGTCGTGCTCACGTCGAGCCGCGACGAGTCCGACTTCGGGCCGCTCGTGGCCGCCAGCGGCGCGCGCGGGTTCGTGCCCAAGGCCGAGCTCTCCGGCCCCGTCCTGCTCGGCATTCTGGGGCGCGGATGACCGCTATCCTCGACCGCGCATGACAGTCGATCTCGCAGTCGCGACCCCGACCTTCCTCGACCTCACGTTCGTCGGCCTCGAAGGGCTGCCCGGGCCGGGTCAGGAGCGCTTCGCCGCGGACCTCGTGCGCTCGCCCGGCGGCGGCGCGATCACGGCCGTCGGCGCGTCGCGCCTCGGGCTCCGCACCGCGCTCGCGGCGCCGCTCGGCGAGGACGACGCGGGCGACTTCGTCCGTGCGGCGCTCGCGGGCGACGGCGTCGCCGTCGGCGACCGGCGCTGCCCGCGCACGCCGACGACGGTCGTGATGCCCGTCGACGGCGACCGCTCGATGGTGACGGTCGACCCGGGCGTGCGCGCGAGCGCGAGCGACGTCGCGGCGCTCGAGCCGCGCGCCGTCTCGCTCAGCCTCGACCAGCTCTACTGCGTGCCGCCCGGCGCCTACGCCTACGTGACCTGCGGCGACGACGACGCGCGCGCCTTCGCGCGGCGGCCGCCGGCCAAGCTCGCGGGCGCGCGCGCGTTGTTCGTGAGCAAGCGCGAGGCGCTCGTGCTCACCGAGGCGGCCGATGTGATGGCCGCCGCGGAGCAGCTCGGCCAGAGCGCCGAGCGCGTGATCGTGACGCTCGGCGACGAGGGCGCGATGGCGCGCGTCGCCGGCCAGACGTTCCACGTGCCGGCGATCACGACGACGGCGCTCGACACGACCGGCGCCGGCGACCTGCTCGTGGCCGCCTACATCTGGGGCGACCTGCGCGGCGCCACGCCCGAGGAGTGCCTGCGCTGGGCGGTCATCTACGCCGGCCTCTCGGTCGCGATCCCCACGGGCGTGGGCGGTGCCGTCAGCGAGGCGCGGCTGCTCGAGGAAGGTGCGCAGCGGGGCCTCTCGGCCCCGCGCTCGAACGCGAGCTAGCTCACGGCAGGGCGGCCTGACGATGCGGGCGAGAGGACTTGAACCTCCACGAGCTCGCGCTCACCGGATCCTAAATCCGGCGCGTCTACCGTTCCGCCACGCCCGCGCCGGCCCACCGTAGCCGACTCCTGCCCCCGCGCAGGGGAGACCCTCGGGTGGCGTCGGTGTCAAACACGGAATCTACTAAGGTGCGGAACCTGTGAGGACGACGACGACCATGCTGGACGACGGCCGCGCGAGGCTGGAGGTGGTCCTCGACGCAGACCGGGTCGAGACGGACCTGCGCCACACGCTCGGGCATCTCGTGGACAGCGCGAAGTACCCCGGCTTCCGGCAGGGCAAGGTGCCGCCGGCGGTCGTGCTGCAGCGCATGGGCCGCGAGGAGGTCTTCGCCGAGACGATGCGCGAGTTCCTGCCCGCATGGGTCGGCGAGGCGATCGCCGAGGCGCGCCTGGAGCCGGGCGACCGGCCGAGCGTCGATTACGAGTCCGTGCCCGGCGAGGGCGAGGAGTTCACGTTCACCGCCGAGTTCCCGCTGCGCCCGACCGGCACGCTGCCCGAGGCGCTCGAGCTCGAGGGCGTGCAGGAGGAGGTCGAGGTGCCGGCCGAGGAGGTCGACGCCGAGATCGAGCGCCTGCGCGAGGAGTCCTCGCCGCTCGTCACGGTCGAGCGCCCGGCGCAGACCGGCGACTGGGTCGAGATCGACATGCACGTGAGCGCGAACGGCAAGGCCGTGCCCTCGGCGTCGACCGTCGGCTACCTCGTCCAGCTCGGCACCGGGCGGACGTTCGAGGAGATCGAGCGCTCGCTGCGCGGCATGAGCGCCGGCGAGACGCGCACGACCGAGCTGCCGCTGCCGGCCGACTATCCCGATCCGAAGCTGCGCAACCGCAACGCCGACGTCGCGCTGCACATGCACAGCGTCAAGGAGCGCCCGCCGCGCCCGCTCGACGACGAGTTCGCGCGCGCCGCGTCCGAGTTCGACACGCTCGCCGAGCTGCGCGCCGCGATCGAGCAGAGCTTCCGCGACCGCCTCTCCGAGCTGGCGCGCTCGCGCTTCCGCGCGTCTGTGCTCGGCTCGCTCGGCGAGGCCGTCGAGGTGGACCTTCCGCCCTACGTCGTCGCGGGCCGCGTCGAGGACCTGATCGGCGACCTCGCCCGCAACGTGGAGCGCCAGGGCGTCGCCTTCGGCACGTTCCTGGCCCAGACGGGGCGCACGCTCGAGCAGGTCTCGCAGGCGCTGCTGCCCGACGCGATCGGATCGCTGCGCCGCGAGCTCGCGCTCGAGGCCTACGCCGCGCGCGAGGGGATCGCGATCGACGACGCCGAGCTGGAGCGCGTCCTGCGCGAGGAGCTCGCTGACGAGGACGACGTCGAGGCGGCCGTGCAGGAGGTCCTGGCATCGAGGGCGAAGGAGGCGGCGCGCGACGAGCTGCGGCTCCAGCGCGCCCTTGACCGGGCCTGTGAGGTCGCGACGCCGATCACGGCGGAGCAGCAGGCCGCACGCGAGACGTTGTGGACACCGGGTGACGACGAGCAGGCCGACCCGGCGGCCGCAAAGCCCACGATCTGGACGCCCGGTCAGCCCCGCTGACGGGAGAGGAGGAGAGTCGATGAGCCCGTTGGTCCCGATGGTGGTGGAGCAGACGTCGCGCGGCGAGCG
>DASXXY010000024.1:0-5275 GCA_036502805.1 Gaiellales bacterium
CGTGAGCGAGCTGCGCTCGCTGCTCGGCCGGACGTGGCGCGAGGCCTTCAACGTCGTCGAGACGAACTACACGGGCGGCGAGGCGTCGGGCGAGTCGGTCGCGCACCTCGCGCTGCGCATCTGGCGCAACCGCCCGGAGTACCGCTTCGAGGGCCGCATCCACGAGCAGAAGACGCAGTCGATGCCGAACTACCTGCCCGAGCGCTTCGAGACGACGGGCGTCCAGGTCGCGCACTACGGCTACCTCAAGAGCCGCATCTCGGCCAAGGAGAAGTCGCGGCGCAACATCGAGCTGCTCGACGCCCAGGTCGAGGAGGGGGGGTTGAACGCGTTCGCCGCGCTCAACCTCGGCACCGAGTGGATGGCGCTCGGCGAGACCGCGAAGGCGGGGGCGTACCTCGAGCAGTCATGGACGATGCTGCGCCGCCAGCCCGCCTGGCAGGGGCAGCCGTGGGCGCCGATCCTGCTCTCGCGGCTCGCCACCGTGCGCCGCGAGCTGGGCGACCTCTCGGGCGTGCGCGCGCTCGTCGCCGAGGGGCTCGCGATCTACCCCGACCACACCGATCTCGTCTTCAAGCTCGCGCTCTGCGCCGCCGACGAGCGCGACTGGGCCGGGGCCGAGGTGCACGTCCGCCGCTGCCTCGAGCTCGGCGACGCGCCCGCGGCCTACTCGGGCACGGTCGGCGGCGGCACGTACCTCGCCACTGCGCTGCTCGGCAGGCTCAGCGAGGCGCGCGGGCAGCTCGGCGAGGCCGAGGGGCACTACCGCGAGGCGCTCGCCGCGCATCCGTCGTTCGTGGCGCCCGCGCTGCCGCTCGCGACGCTGATGTTCCGCCGCGGCGCGAGCGCGGCCGAGGTCGAGGCCGCGCTGCCCGCGGGGCGGACGGCCGCGCTCCTGCTGGCCGCGAGCGCCTGCTACGAGGCCGGGCACGCCGCCGAGTCGGCGACCTGGTTCGCCCGCGTGCTCGAGCGCGAGCCCGGCAACGGCGCCGCGCGCGTCGGCCTCGTCGAGTCGCTCCTGGCCGAGAAGCGCTACGACGAGGTCGTCGGCGAGGCGCGGCTGCGCGAGGCGGGCTCGCCCGTCGAGTCGAGCCTGGCCGCCGCCGAGCTCTTCATCCACGCGCTGCGCGGCGACGCCGCCGCGCTCGCCGCGACGCTCGCGACGTTCCCGCCCGACCTGCCCGAGGCCGCGCTCTTCGGCGCCTGGCACGCACTGCTCGCGGGCGCGGCCGTGCCGGACGTCCTGCCGGGCGAGCTGTTCGGCGTGACGGTCACGCTGCTCGAGGCGCTGCTGCGGATCGCGGAGTTCACGGCCTTCGAGACGCTGCATGCGCTCTACGCGCGCATCGACGTCGCCCCGGCCCTGCGCTCCGACGTGCTCGCGGCGGTGTACTTCCGCCGCGGCTACCTGGACTCGGCCGCCGACGAGTGGATCGCCTGCGTCGAGCTGGAGCCGAGCGCCGGAGCGCTGCTCGGGCTGGCACACGTCGCGCTCGCCAAGGACCTGCCCGCCGATGCCGCGCTGATGCTCGACGAGGCCCAGCTGCTGGAGCCGGACAACGCGGACGCCGCCGCCCTGCGCGAGGCGCTCGCGGCCAAGCTCGCCGCCGCGCAGGTGGCGGCATGACGCTGCGCGTCGTCGCCGCGCTGCCGGGCGCTGACGTCGCCGCGGGCGCGGACGCGATCCTCGCGGCGGAGGCCGCGCGCCCCGGCGACGCCGGCAGCGAGCCGCTCGTCTCGATCGCGATCCTGACGCTGAATGCCGGCGAGCACACGCGCGCGTGCCTCGCGAGCATCGAGCGCACGACCGAGGACTACGAGCTGCTGCTCGTCGACAACGGCTCGACCGACGGCACGGTGGAGCTGCTGCGCGCGTACGCAGCCGAGCGCCCGCACGTCCGGCTCGTGCTGAACGGCGAGAACCGCGGCTTCGCGGGCGGCAACAACCAGGCGCTCGCGCTCGCTCGCGGTCGCTACGTCGTCCTGCTCAACAACGACACGATCGTCACCGAGGGCTGGCTCGGGCGCATGATCGCCGCGCTCGAGGCGACGCCCGGCGCGGGTCTCGCGGGGCCGGTCTCGAACTACGTCGCGGGGCCGCAGCTCGTCGAGGCGGGCTACGCCACGAGCGACGGGATCGAGCCGTTCGCACGCGACTGGGCGCTCGCCCACGCCGGCGAGAGCGCGGTCGTCCCGCGCCTGATCGGCTTCTGCCTGCTGCTGCGGCGCGAGGTCGTCGACGCCGTGGGGGCGCTCGACGAGTCCTTCGGCGCCGGCAACTTCGAGGACGACGACTACTGCCTGCGCGCCCGCGCGGCCGGTTTCGGCTGCGTGATCGCGCGCGCCGCCTTCGTCCACCACACGGGCAGCCGCACGTTCGCCGGCGAGCGGATCGACTACGCCGCGAGCCTCCTGCGCAACCGCGGCGTGTTCGAGCAGAAGTGGGGCTGCTCGCCCGACGAGCTGTGGCAGCGGGGCCCGGCCGCGATCGACCCCGAGCGGCGCGAGCGCCTGCGCCACCTGCCGTTGCCCGAGCCGCCCGTGCTCGCCGCCGGCCCGGCGGCGCCGACGAGCGGTGAGCTGCGCGTCGAGGGTCTGCTGCTGCGGGCGCGCCAGGCGGTGCTGAGGCACGACCTCGCGGGCATGCGCGACGCCTTCGCCGAGCCCGCCGGCTGGGACGAGCCGCAGCGCGGCTACCAGGCCGTGCGCCACCTCACGGAGCTCGTGCTCGCGACGGGCGCCGCGCTCGCCGGCGACGACTGGATCGAGCTCTACGGCGCCGCCGCCGACGGGCTGCTCGGCGTGCTCGAGCGCGAGCCCTCGGAGCCGGTGCTGCTGAACTTCGCGGGCATCCTGCTCTACGAGCTGACCGAGCTGGAGTCGGCCTGCGCGCTCTTCGACGCCGCGCTGCGGCTCGACCCCACGCTCGACGAGACGGCGGCGAACCTCGCGGCCGCGCGCGATCACCTCGGTCTCGACGACCGTCCCCGGCTCGCGCGCGCCGGGCACGAGGCGCTGTCGGCCCGCGCCTTCCGCATCGCGGGCGCGGCGCGGCCGGTGGAGGGGTTGCGGTTGTCGTTGTGCATGATCGTGAAGGATGAGGAGGAGTTGTTGCCGGCGTGTCTCGAGGCGGTGCGGGATGCGGTGGATGAGATCGTGGTGGTGGATACGGGTTCGTCGGATCGGACGGTGGAGATCGCGGAGTCGTTCGGTGCGAAGGTGGTGTCGTTTCCGTGGAATGGATCGTTTGCGGATGCGCGCAATGTCTCGATCGGGCATGCGAGCGGCGACTGGATCTTGTATCTCGACGCCGACGAGCAGCTCGCCCCGGGGTCCGCGGCGCAGCTCCGCGACCTGCTCGGGCGCACGTGGCGCGAGGCCTTCTACCTGATCGAGACGAACCACACGGGCGGCGACGAGGCCGGCACCGCCGTCTCGCATCCCGCCATGCGCGTCTTCCGCAACCGCCCCGACTACCGCTTCGAGGGCCGCATCCACGAGCAGAAGACGCGCCTCATGCCGACCTTCCTACCGGAGCGCTTCGAGACGACGACCGTGCGCGTCGAGCACTACGGCTACCTCAAGAGCCGCGTCGTCGGCAGGGACAAGTCGCGTCGCAACCTCGAGCTGCTGCTGCGCGAGGCCGAAGAGTCGCCGAGCCCGTTCGCGTCCTTCAACCTCGGCTCGGAGTACCAGATGCTGAGCGACTGGGAGCGCGCGGCGCGCTACTTCGACGACGCCTGGGGCGAGCTCCACCGCGAGCACGAGTGGCAGACGGCGGGGTTCGCGCCGATGCTCGCGGCCCGCGCGTCGCGCGCCCATCGCGAGTGCGGGCGGATCGAGCGCGCGCGCGACATCCTCGGCGAGGCCGCCGCGCTGATGCCCGACTACACGGACCTGCACTTCGAGCTCGCGCTGTGCGCCCAGGCGCTCGGCGAGCTGCCGGAGGCCGAGCGGCTGCTGCGGCACTGCCTCGAGCTCGGCGACGCGCCCCCGCGCTATGCGGCGACCGTCGGGACGGGCTCGCACCTGGCCTACGGCATCCTCGCCGAGCTGGCCGAGGCGCGCGGGGACGATGCCGCGGCGATCGCCCTCTACCGCCGCGGCCTCGAGCTGCAGCCCGCCTTCACGGCGACCGTGCTGCCGCTCGTGAAGCTGCTGCTGCGCAGCGGCGCCGCACCGGCGGAGCTCGCGCGCGAGCTGCCCCTCGAGCGGCCCTCGGCGGCGCTCCTGGCCGCCTCCGCCTATCTCGAGGCAGGCCACGCGCAGGCGGCCGAGGAGCTCTTCCGGCAGGTGCTCGCGCGCCGCCCCGGCACGGCCGCCGCGCGCATGGGCGTGCTGCAGGCGCTGCTCGGCCAGCGCCGCTACGCCGAGGCCGTCGCCGAGGCCGCGAGCGAGCCGGACGACGCCGAGACGGCACCGCTCGCGGCGTCCGCGGGCCTCTTCGCCTGCGCCGTGCTCGGCGAGGCCGCCGCGCTCGCCGCCGCCCTCGAGCGAGGGCAGCGCGTGGGCGTCGCCGACGACGAGCTCGAGCTCTACCGCGCGTGGGCCGCGAGGCTCGCGGGCGCACTGCTCGAGCCGCTCCCGGCGACGGCGCTCGAGCCCGCCCTGGCGGCGCTCGAGGCGCTGCTGCGCGTGCGCGAGTTCGGCGTCTTCGGGCAGCTCGTGGCCGTCTACGAATGCATCGACGCCGCGCTCGAGGAGCGCCGCGCGCGGCTCGCCGAGCTCTATCTCCGCTGCGGCTACGTCGACTCGGCGGAGGACGAGTGGCACCGCGGCCCGCGTGACGCGGCCTCGCTCGTCGGCCTCGCCCAGGTCGCGCTCGTGCGCGAGCAGCCGGCCGAGGCGGCCGTGCTCGCGAAGACGGCCCTCGGCCTCGATCCGGCGTCGCAGTCGGCACGCCGGCTCGTCTCCGCTCTCACCCGATCGAGTGATCCGTCCTCAATCCCGCGCGCCGCAGGTCGATGACGTGAACGACATGAGCTCGAACACGCCACGCGGAGACCGAGCGGAGGGACCGATGGACAGGCGACGGACGCATGCGACGATCACCGTCGAGCGGCGCGAGGACGCCGCCGAGAACTCGCGGGCGGCCTACCTCGCGCCCGCCGACGCCGGCCTCGCGGCCACGCCGCCGCCGGCGCTCCTGTGCGCGCTCGACCGCGCCGCGAAGGTCGCCGCGGAGCTCGAGGCGCGCCGCCTCAGCGTGCGCTTCGCGACCGGCACGGACAACCGCATGCAGGCCCACGTGGTCGATGCCGAGGGCCACGTGCTG
>DASXXY010000025.1:0-3515 GCA_036502805.1 Gaiellales bacterium
CGGCGAACCGTTCGCCGATTGACGTTCACCGGAGGCCCGCCACGTGCGGGCCTCCGTCATTTTCTGACAGGTTCTCTGTGAGTTGACACTGCCAATCGCAACAATGTCCCCGGCGGCCGGGGTGCGTGCGGACAGCAGCGCGCCCGCCGGATAGACTCGCGCTCCATGCAGTTCGAGGCCTTCATCACCTGCGCCGTGACCGGCGCGGGCGCGCTCACCGCGCGCAGCGAGCTCGTCCCCGTGACGCCCGAGCAGATCGCCGACGCCGCGATCGAGGCCGCACGCGCGGGTGCGGCGATCGCCCACATCCACGTCCGTGATCCCGCGAGCGGACGCGGCTCGCGCGACGTCGCGCTGTATCGCGCGGTCGTCGAGCGGGTGCGCGCGGCAGACGTCGACGTCGTGCTGAACCTGACCGCCGGCATGGGAGGCGACCTCGTGCTCGGCGGAGACGAGGCGCCGCTGCCCGTGGACGCCGACGGCACCGACATGGCCGGCGCCGCCGAGCGTCTCGTGCACATCGCCGAGCTGCGCCCCGAGCTCTGCACCCTCGACTGCGGCACCATGAACTTCGCGGCCGGCGGCGACTACGTCATGGTCAACACGCCGGGGATGCTGCGCGCGATGGCCGCGATCGTGCAGTCGCTCGGCGTGCGTCCCGAGCTCGAGGTCTTCGACACCGGGCACCTCGTGATGGTGCACGACCTGATCCGCGAGGGCCTGATCGACGACCCCGCGATGATCCAGCTCTGCATGGGCATCCCCTACGGTGCGCCGAACGACCTCGGGACCCTGCTTGCGATGGTCGCGCGGCTGCCCGCGCGCGCCGTCTTCTCGGCGTTCTCGATCGGGCGCATGCAGCTCCCCTACGTGGCGCAGGCGGTGCTCGCCGGCGGCAACGTGCGGGTGGGCCTCGAGGACAACCTGTTCCTCTCGCGCGGCGTGCTCGCGACGAACGCCGACCTCGTGACGCGGGCCGTCGCGCTGCTCGAGGCGATGGGCGTGCGCGTGCTCGGGCCCGCCGAGGTGCGTGAGCGCCTGGCGCTCGTGAAGCACGGGTGACCACCGCCGACGAGGCGCCGCGCAGCGTCGGCCTGCTCGGCGGCGGCGTGATCGGCGGCGGCTGGGCCGCGCGCTTCGCCCTGAACGGGATCGACGTGCGGCTGTTCGACCCCGACCCGGAGGCCGAGCGCAAGGTCGCCGAGGTGATGGGCAACGCCCGGCGGGCGCTCGCGCGGCTGACGCGCGCGCCGCTCCCGCCCGAGGGCGCGATCACGCTCGTCGCGAGCGTCGAGGACGCCGTCGAGGGCGCCGACCTGGTGCAGGAGAGCGCACCCGAGCGCGAGGATCTGAAGCGCGACCTGCTCGGCCGCGCCGGACGTGCGGCGCCGCCCGACGCGATCATCGCCTCGTCGACCTCGGGCCTCCTCCCCACGCGCCTGCAGCTCGACATGGCCGGCCCCGAGCGGCTCGTCGTCGGGCACCCGTTCAATCCCGTCTACCTGCTGCCGCTCGTCGAGGTGTGCGGCGGCGAGCAGTCCTCGCCCGAGACGCTGACGCGGGCCGCGGCCGCCTACCGCGCGATCGGGATGCAGCCGCTCGAGCTGTCGCACGAGATCGACGGCTTCGTCGCCGACCGGCTGCTCGAGGCGCTCTGGCGCGAGGCGCTCTGGCTCGTCAACGACGGTGTCGCGACGGTGTCCGAGATCGACGACGCGATCCGCTTCGGCGCCGGCCTGCGCTGGGCCAGCATGGGGACGTTCCTCACCTACCGGATCGCAGGCGGCGAGGCGGGCATGCGGCACTTCATGGCGCAGTTCGGGCCGGCCCTGCAGTGGCCGTGGACGAAGCTGATGGACGTTCCCGAGCTGACCGACGAGCTGCTCGACCGCGTGGTCGCGCAGTCGGACGAGCAGGCGGCCGGACGCTCGGCACGCGAGCTCGAGCGCCTGCGCGACGACTGCCTGGTCGCGGTCATCCAGGGACTGCGCGCCCAGGGCGTCGGCGCAGGAGAGGTGCTCGCCGACTGGGAGCGCGCACGCTCGGCGGCCGCCGGTGCCGGTGCACGGCTCGGCGACGGTGCGATTCCGGCTCCGCTCCGCCTGTACGAGACGACGGTGCCCGCCGACTGGATCGACTACAACGGCCACGTCAACGACAGCCGCTACCTGCTGGCGTTCGGCGAGGCGACCGACGCGTTGCTCGCCGCGATCGGCGTCGACGATGCCTACGTCGCAGCTGGAGCGAGCTACTACACCGTCGAGACGCACCTCGCACACCAGGGCGCGGCCTTCGAGGGCGATCGCCTGCAGGTGTCGACACAGGTGCTCGGCGCCGACGCCAAGCGCCTGCAGCTCTTCCACGTGCTCACGCGCGCAGGCGAGGACGCGCCGCTCGCGACCGCCGAGCAGATGCTGCTGCACGTCGACGCCGCCGCGCAGAAGGCATCGGAGGCACCGGCCGAGCTCGCGGCGCGGGTCACCCGGCTCGCCGCCGCGCACGCCTCGCTGCCGCGCCCCGAGGGCGCCGGCCGGGCGATCCGCACGCTGTAGTCCCAACCCCGATCAGGAGCCCCGACACCACGTGCCCGACCTGACCCTGGACGACGTCACGCTGCACTACGACCAGACCGGCGAGGGCGCGGACATCGTCTGGCTCGCGGCCGGCGACCACCCCGGCAGCAACTGGCGCCGCTGGCAGGTGCCGGCGTTCGAGCCGGGCTGGCGCAACCTGACGTACGACGCGCGCGGCGTCGGCGAGACGGCGTCGCAGACGGAGTCGCCGTGGACGATCGAGGTGCACGCGCGCGACATCGCGCGACTGATCGAGCAGACCTGCAGCGCGCCGGTGGCGCTCGTCGGGCTCTCGATGGGCTCGCTGATCGCGGTGCAGCTCGCGAGCGACCGCCCCGACCTCGTCGCCTGCGCGGTGACGATGGGGACGTGCGTCAAGAAGACCGGCTTCATCCTCGAGTGGGAGGAGGCCGAGATCCGGCTGCGCCGCGAGGGCGGCTCGCTGCCCGCCGACTTCGCGACCGCGCACTATGCGCTCTGTTACTACCCGGCCGAGGTGCTCGGCGACGACGCGCTGTGGGCCGAGCTGCGCCCGTTCATCGCGGCCGACTTCGAGGCGCGCGACGGCCTGATGCTCGCCGCGCAGTGGCAGGCGTGCCTCGACTACGACTCGTCGTCGCTGCTGCCCGGGATCGACGTGCCGATCCACGCCGTGGCGTTCTCGGAGGACGTGCAGACGCCGCCCCAGCGCGTGCGCGAGGTCGCCGAGCTCGCGGCGGACGGGCACTTCCACCTGCTGCAGGGGCTCGGCCACGGCTCGGCGTTCGGCCACCGGCCAGACGTCGTCAACGCGACGATCCGCGAGATCGTCTCGGGCTACCTGCCTCCGCGCTAGACCGGAACGACGTCCTCGAGCGTCGGCGTGTCGCTGAGCAGGCGCTTCGTGTACTCGTCGGTCGGCGCGTCGAGCACCTCGCGCACGGGCCCGTACTCGACGATCCG
>DASXXY010000026.1:0-5474 GCA_036502805.1 Gaiellales bacterium
TGCCGCGACCCCGACCGGCAGGTTGACGAGGAAGACGAGGCGCCAGCCGGTGCCGAAGAGGTCGGCGTCGACGAGCAGGCCGCCGATGATCGGCCCGAGCACCGCCGAGCCGCCGATCACGGGGCCGAAGATCGAGAACGCCTTGGCGCGCTCCTCGGCCGGGAACATGCCGCGGATGATGGCGAGGCCCTGCGGCACCATCAGCGCCGCCGCGAGACCCTGCACGAGGCGGAATGCGATCAGCGCGTCGACGTCGGGCGCCGCGGCGCAGGCGACGGACGAGAGCGTGAAGCCCGCGACGCCGAGCATGAACAGGCGCTTGCGCCCGTAGGCGTCGCCGAGCCGCGCACCCGTGATCAGGAGCGCCGCGAACGCGAGCGCGTAGCCGCCCGCGATCCACTCGATCGAGCTCGCGCCGCCGCCGAGGTCGTTGCGGATCGAGGGCATCGCAACGTTCACGATCGTGCCGTCGAGCAGGTCCATGCACTCCGCGGCGAGGATGACGCCGAGCGCGGCCCAGCGCGCGGCGTAGGCGGCGACGGCCGCCGGAGGCCCGCCCGGGGCGTCTTCGGATGCGATTGCTGCGGTCAGGACGATCCTCCGGGTGCGTCGGGCACTCGCCGGAATCATCCCATCCCGGCTGCCCCGTCCCGGTCGGTCCGCGGCGGCGTCAGCTCCCGGGACGGCGCCGGGGTCGTCGTCCCGCAGGAGGGATGCACCCCCGCGGCGGGCGCGCGAGGTCGACCTGCGCCGCTCACGGCTGCTGCGCTCCCGCGCGCGGCGACCCCGTCGTGTCCGGCTCCGCCGCGATACTCGCCGGGTGCTCGGCGACGGAGCGGACCTGGAATCCGGCGCAGCCGATCGGCTGCTCTTCTTCTCGGACGCGGTCGTCGCGATCGCGCTGACGCTGCTGGCGCTCGAGCTGCCGGTGCCCGACGGCAAGACGACGGGCGCGTTCTGGCACTCCGTGCAGCGCTACGACGGCAACTACTCGGCCTTCCTGATCAGCTTCGTCGTGATCGCGGCCGCCTGGGGCCAGCACCACCACGTGATGCGCTTCGCGGAGCGCAGCGACGCGCGCCTGCGGACGCTCGACATGCTCTGGCTGCTGACGATCGTGCTCAACCCGTTCGCGACGAAGCTGCTGACGACCGAAGGCCACGACTCGCTCGCCACGCACGCGCTGCGCTTCGGCTTCTACGCGCTGCTGCAGGTGCTCGCGAGCGGCGCCTTCATCGCGATGGTGCGGCACATGGTCGCGCGCGGCCTGCAGTCGCCGCTGACGCCGCCGCGGATCGCCTCCGAGGCGAGCTGGCAGGGAATCGGCGTGATCGCCGGCTTCGGGCTCTCGATCCCGGTCTTCTTCGTGACGCGCGACGCCTGGCTCCTGTGGATCGCGGGCCCGGTGATCGCCGGGCAGGTCATGCGCCGCGACCGTCGCCGGGCGGCCGCGGACCGCCCGCGCTGACCGCGCCATCAGGCGTCGTCGATGACGAGCAGGATCGCGGGCTCGGCGCCGTGGTTGAAGCCGCGGTGGGCATCGTCGCTCGTGAGCAGGAAGCCCTGCCCGGCGCCGGCGACGACGCTGCCGCCGGAGGCGAGCTCGTACGTGATCTCGCCGCTGATGACGTAGCCCTCGTGGCCGACGTCGCACCACTCGGGACGGCCCGAGCCGGGCGAGTACTCGACGATCGCCCAGCGCGCTCCCGCGACGTCGGCGATGCGCGCGCGCACGCCGTCTGCCTCCTGCACCCAGGCCGCGCCGAAGCTGACGGGCTGTGGACGGGGCGGGCTCATCGCGCCAGTCTCGCATGCAGCGCGAGCGCTCGCGCAGGTTTTGCCTGCGCGCGTGCGGGGCAGACGGCCCTCTGGCGGAGCGGCCGTCTTCCTTCCTCCTTCCGGAGGGCACCCTGGGCGGTCGCTCCGCCGCTCGTAGGGCTCACGGCACCAGTACGAACTTGACGCCGTCGGCCGCCCGCGAGCGCGCGAACGGGCGCGCGAAGTCGGCCAGCTCGGCGCTGCCGCTGATCAGCGGCTCGAGCTCGACTGCGCCGTCGGCCAGCAGCCGCAGCGCGCGCTCCCAGGCGCTCGGGTTCGCGGCGAAGCCCGAGCGGACGCGCAGCTCCTTGAAGCAGATCTCGTCGAACGGCACCGTCACGGGCGCGCCGCGCAATCCCATCTGCACGAGCGTGCCGCCGCGCACGGCGAGCTCGAGCGCCGACGCGATCGCCGCCTCGGCGCCGGAGCACTCCACGACGACGTCGGGCGCGTCCCCGGCGAACGGCCGATCGACCGTGGACGTCTCGAAGCCGAGCGCGCCGGCGAGGGCGAGGCGCTGCTCGTCGGCGGCGGTGCCGCGCACGTGCACGCGGCCGCCGTGGCTGCGCGCGACCTGCGCGGCGAGCAGGCCGATGGCGCCCGGCCCGAGCACCAGCACCTCGTCGCCCGCAGCGATGCTCGCGGGATCCGCGAGCGAGTTGCAGACGCACGCGAGCGGCTCGCAGATCGCCGCCGCGACGTCGCTCAGCGCGTCGGGCACGCGGTGGAGGTTGCGCGCGGGCAGGCGGATCCGCGGTGCGAACGCGCCGTCCACGTGCGTGCCGAGCGAGGCGCGCTCGGGGCAGATGCTCGGGCGTCCCCCACGGCACCAGCGGCAGCGGCCGCAGGTCGAGGAGAACGTCTCGGCCGTCACGCGCGCTCCCGCCCACGCCGCGTCCACCCCGGCCCCCAGCTCGATCACGCGGCCGCAGAGCTCGTGACCCAGCGTCACGGGCGGGGCGCACGGATACTCGCCGGCCTCGATGTGCAGGTCGGTGCCGCAGATGCCGGCGGCCAGCAGCTCGACGACGACCTCGCCGGCGCCGGCGCTCACGTCGGGCCGCTCGGCGTAGGCGACGTTCCCGGGCCCGGCGGCGAGCTTGGCGACGCCCCTCATTGGGCGCTGATCCTAGCGGCGACGGCGACCGCTCCCCCGCGCGCCGCTCAGACCTGCCCGGGGTAGAAGCCGAGACGCGCCAGCGGCTCGACGATCTCGTGCTCCTCGTACGACAGGTGCGAGAGCAGCGCGTCCGTGAGGAAGTCGATCGCCGCCTGGATCGGCGCGAAGTCGTCCGGCGCATTCATGTGCCGGACGAGCGAGCGGTCGACCGCCTGGATCGCGTCGTGGATCACGAGGTGCTCGTCCGCGAGACGCTCGATCACGGGCGCGAGTGTCCGGTCGCTGCGCACGAGGTGCGGGAAGATCGCGTCGTCCTCGAGCCCGTGGTGTTGCGTCACGACGCCGCAGTAGCGCGAGCAGAAGGCGCCGAGCGTCCAGTCGTTCTGCCGCAGCGCCATCTCGTTCAGCGCCGAGCGCGCCGCGCCCGCGCCGAGCGCCCCCTCGCGCACCTGCGCGAGCACGTCCCGCAGCTCGCCGAGCTCGCGGCGCAGCATGTCGTGCACGTCGATCAGGTGCCGCCCGACCATCTGCCCGCGCTCGCTGTAGGCCTGCTCGGGAGCGGCCGGCGCGCGGCGCGGTCGCGTCGACTCGTCCCACGGCGCCGTCGTGCCGACGCGCGTGCCGTCGTCAGGGGTCGGCTGGACGCCGAGCCGCTCGTACTCGTCGTCCGGCGCGCTCGCCGTCGCGGGGACGTGGACGCTGATCGGCGGTGGCGGCGCTGCCGGTGGCCGTGGATGCCCTGCCTCGCCCCGTGAGCGCTCGGCGGCCACGAGCTCCCGCACGGCGGGCGCGACCTCGCCCGCGAAGATCTCGATCGCCGCCGGGTCGTCGCCGGCGAGGATGAACGTCGCGACGCCGTCGGCGAGCGCGAGCTCGGTCAGCTCCTCGACCCACTGCCCGGGTGGCCCGTCGAGCCGGCCACGGCGGGTCGCCGAGAACGCGCCGCCGATGTTCAATAGGCGGCGGATCGCGCGCGGATCGCGGCCGGCGCCGGCGGCGGCCTCGTCGATGGCGGCGTTGCCCGCCGCCAGGTCTCCGGCCTGCAGGTAGCCCTCGCTCGGCAGCCAGCCGTCGGCCTTGCGGCCGGTCAGCGCGAGCATGCGGGGCTTGTAGGCGCCGACCCAGAGCGCGATGTCGTGCGGCGGCACCGGGCCGCGCGCCGCCTCCGCGAGCCGGTAGTGGCGGCCCTCCACGTGGGCCTCGCCGGCCTCGCCGACGTCCCAGATGGCGCGGATCACGTCGATCGCCTCCTCCAGCGCGCCGACGCTCTCGCCCGGCGTGCGGCGCGGGCCGCCCATCGCCTCGATGCCGTCCCAGAACGCGCCGGCGCCGAGGCCGAGCTCGACGCGGCCGCCGCTCAGGATGTCGAGGCTCGCCGCCGCCCTCGCGATCACCGCCGGCGGCCGCAGCGGCAGGTTCAGCACGTTGGGCGCCACGTGGATGCGGCTCGTGCGCGCGGCGACGACGGAGAGCAGCGTCCAGGCGTCCAGGAAGCGCGCCTGGTACGGGTGATCCTGGAACGTCACGACGTCGAGCCCGCTCGCGTCGGCGAGCACCGCGAGGTCGACCACGCTGCCGGCCCGGGCCGCCTCCGGGGTGAGGAAGGCGCCGAACTGCAGGGCGTGGCCGTAGTCGCTCACGCCGGCAAGGCTAGCTCCGCGGTCAGCAGGCGACGACCACGTCGTCGCACGGCGGTGCGAGCGTGTTGTTGCTGTTCAGCGCCTCCGCGGCGTCGCCGACGAGGTCGAACCAGCCGTGCGTGAGCGAGCCCTGGTGGATGATCGAGTTGCGCACGCCGCTGCCGGGCGCCGGGCCGGTGAACATCGCGCCGTAGTGGAGGTGCTCCAGGTTGCAGCCGTCGCAGATGACGTTGCTGATCCCGTCGAAGTCCTTGCCGTCGATGTAGAACCCCGCCGCGCCCGCGCCGGTCACGAACGGGCAGACGATCTTGAGGCCGTCGAACGTGACGTTCGTGCCCCCCTGCACCTGCACGCCGTCCTGATGGAACGACGTGTCGGTGAGGCGGTCGCAGACGATGCTGCTCGGGCCGATCGTGAGGTCGTGCGCGCCGCCGAGCACCTTCACGCCGTCGCCGCCGCCGCTCGTGACGTGGATGTCCAGGCTGAGCGTGCCGGTGCAGCCCGAGTCGAGCACGACGAGCGCCCGCGACGAGGAGCCGGTGCCGACGACGCGCAGGCCGTTAACGGGGCCGTTGCAGATGTACGGCACGCCGACGACCGGGCCGCTCGGCGCGGGTGCGCCGACGACGGCGGGCGTGCTCGAGACGGGCGTCGCGACCAGCGCGGCCTTGTGCTTCGCCGTCGCGATCTTCGGCCGGGCGGCGCTGAAGTCGACCGTCGTGATGGTGACGCGCCTGTGTTTGAACGTGCCGACGCGCACGCCGACGCCGATGCGGCGCACCCACGGCAAGAGCAGCACGCGCCGTGTCGCGGGCCGGCTGCGCCACTGGCGCACGATGCCGGCGGCGCGCTTCAGCCCGGCCTGGCGCACGGCGTGCTCGACGACGCATCGGCTC
>DASXXY010000027.1:0-9552 GCA_036502805.1 Gaiellales bacterium
AAGGCCTTCCCGAGATCGTCGGCGCAGCGCTGCCGCAGGCGCGAGCGCAGCTCGTCGCCGGGCTCGGCGCCCGGCGCCAGCACGCAGAAGCACCAGACGACCTCGCCCTTGACGTCGTGCGGGACGCCGACCGCGCAGGCCTCGGCGACGGTCGGGTCGGCGACGAGCGCCGACTCGTACTCGGCCGGGCCGATGCGCTTGCCGGCCACGTTGAGCGTGTCGTCGGAGCGCCCGGGCAGGAACCAGTCGCCGTCCTCGTCGATCGACGCCCAGTCGCCGTGCGTCCAGACGCCGGGGTAGCGGCTCCAGTACGTCTCGAGGTAGCGCTCGGCGTCGCCCCAGATGCCGCGCGTCATCGACGGCCACGGCCGCGTGCAGACGAGCTCGCCGACCTCGCCGCGGAGCGGGTTCCCGGCGGCGTCGTAGACGTCCATCGCCATGCCGAGGATCGGCACGCCGAGCGTGCACGGCTTGTGCGCGAGGTAGGGCGGGGAGCCCAGGAACGAGGCCGCGATCTCGGTGCCGCCGGAGATGTTCATGATCGGCTTCCGCCCGCCGCCGACGCGCTCGAAGAGCCACAGCCACGGCTCGGGGTTCCAGGGCTCGCCCGTCGAGCCGAAGAGCCGCAGCGCAGACAGGTCGACGCCGTCGAGCAGCCCGTCGCCGCCCTGCTTGAGCGCGCGCACGAGCGTCGGCGAGACGCCCAGGAACGTCAGCCGGTGGCGCTCGGCGAGCCGCCAGATGCGGCCCTGGTCGGGGACGTCGGGCGCGCCGTCGTAGAGCAGCGCCGTGAGGCCGAGGCCGTGCGCGTTGGCGAGCAGCCATGGCCCCATGATCCAGCCGATGTCCGTCATCCAGTGGATCCGGTCGCCGGCCCGGAAGTCGCCGGTGTAGCGGCCTTCGCTGAGGATCTTGACGAGGAACCCGCCGTGCACGTGGACGGCGCCCTTGGGCCGCCCGGTCGTGCCGGAGGTATAGGCGAGCATGAACGGGTGCTCGCTGTCCACCGGCGTCGCCCGGCGCGTCCCCGGGCGCCCGGCGACGACGTCGTGCCACCACAGGTCGCGGCCCTCGTGCCACTCGACCGGCTCGCCGGTGTGGCGCACGACGACCACGTGCCGGACCCCCGGCGCGCGTGCGACGGCCTCGTCGGCCGTCGCCTTGGCGGGAACGGGCCGCCCGCGGCGCATGAACGCGTCGACCGTGATCAGCGCGACGGCGCTCGAGTCGTCGAGGCGGCTCGCGACGGCCGCGGCCGAGAAGCCCGAGAAGATCGGTACGACGAGCGCGCCGAGCGCGGCGACGGCGTAGTACGCGATCACGACCTCGGGCGCCATCGGCATCAGCAGCGCAACCGCGTCGCCGCTCCCGATCCCGAGCGACTCGAGGCCCTCTGCGCACTGCGCGACGGCGCGGGCGAGCTCCGCGTAGGTCAGCGAGCGCACGGCGCCGGCCTCGTCCTCCCAGGCCACCGCCTCGACGTTCGCGTGCGCCGGGTCGTCGGCCCAGCGCTCGACGCAGGCGTGCGTCAGGTTGAGCCTGCCGCCCGTGAACCAGCGCGCCCACGGCGCTCCGCCCGAGACGTCGAGGACCTGCTCGTAGGGCGTCTCGAACGGGATGCCGAGATCGCGCACGACGGCATCCCAGAAGACCTCGGGCCGGCTCGTCGAGAGCGCCAGGAGCTCGTCGTAGCCGCTCACGCCGAGCGTGCGGGCGAGCGCGGTCGCATGCGCGTTCGCGAGCCATTCGGGCGGCGGATTCCAGGCGTAGGCGCTCATGTGGCGACAGTCTGCAGCTGACGCCGCGCACGCAGCGCCATCTGGACGGCGGCGAGCACGAGGAAGAGCGCGAAGCCGCGGCGCAGGTACGACTCCGGGAGGTTGAGCGCGATCTGCGCGCCGGCCAGAACGCCCACCACCGAGCAGCCGCCGATGAGCGCCGCCGAGCGCCACTCGACGAGCTGCGAGCGGTTCTGGCGGTAGGCGCCGACGGCGACGACCGGGACGATCGCGGCGAGCGAGGTTGCCTCGGCGCTGAGCTGCGAGAGCCCGAGACCGAGCGTCAGGGCGGGCACGAAGACGATGCCGCCGCCGACGCCGAAGAGCCCCGCCAGCGTGCCGCCGGCGAGTCCGAGCGCGAGCGCGAGGACGACGTGGCTCACCAGGCGAGCCGCGCGGCGACGACGATCATCACGAACGCGAACGCGAGCTGCAGCTGCGGCCCGCTGATGCGCTTCGCGAGCGCCGTGCCCGCGACGACGCCGACGACCGCCGGCAGCCCGATCAGCGCCGCGTCGCGCCAGTTGACGAGATCGTCGAACTGGTAGCGGATGACGCCGAAGACGGCCGTGGCGCCGATCGCGGCGAGCGAGGTGGCGGTGGCGCGATGCGCCTGCCAGCCGCGCGCGAGCAGCGCCGGGACGATCACGATGCCGCCGCCGACGCCGAACAGCGCCGAGAGCAGGCCGGCCGCGCTGCCGACCCCGGCGAGCGCCGCGACGCGCCTCACGCGCGCAGCCCGAGGTGCTGCTTGAGCGCCCGCGTCTGGCGGCGCGCGACCTCGAGCGTCGTCGCCTCGGCGTCGGACAGGCGCACGGTCCAGTGCCCGGGCGTCGACTGCTCGAGCGCCGTCACCTTCTGCAGGTTGACGATCGAGGAGCGGTGGATGCGGAAGAACAGCGCCGGCGGCAGGGCGTCCTCGAGCTCGCGCAGCGACTGCGTCGAGAGGTAGCGCTCGTCGTAGGTCGCGACGCGCGCGTAGTCGCCCTCGGCGAGCATGAAGTAGACCTGGTCGTGGTCGAGCAGCAGCGTCTCGCCGCGGCGCGTGACGGCGACCTTCGCGAGCTCGCCGCGCGCGCGCTCGGGCGTGCCCCGGAGGGTGCTGCGCAGGCGCTCGACGGTCTGCGCGAGGCGCTCCTCTGCGACCGGCTTGAGCAGGTAGTCGAAGACATCGACCGAGAACGCCTGCACGGCGTAGTCCTGGTGGGCAGTGACGAACACGACGTGCGGGCGCTTGGGCCACGACTGGATCTCCCGCGCGGCGTCGATTCCCGTCAGCTCCGGCATCGAGATGTCGCAGAAGACGACGTCGTAGTCGAGCCGCGCGGCCAGCGCGAGCGCCTCGCGCACGCTCGCGGCCTCGCCCACGACCTCGACGTCGCCGATGCGCTCGAGCAGGTAGCGCAGCTCGGCGCGCGCGGGCGCCTCGTCGTCCACGATCAGCGCCAGCAGGCTCACAGCGCGATCAGCTCGTGCTCGTGGCCGGGAGGAATGGTCGGGATCACGATCGAGATGAGCGTACCGATGCGCGGCGCCGACGCGATGCGCAGGCGTCCCTGGTCGCCGTAGAAGACCGCCACGCGCTGGGCTGCCGAGGCGAGCCCGAGCCCGGCGGCGCCGGAGCCCACGCCCGGCTCGAGCACGCTGTCGGCGAGCTCGCGCGGGATCCCGCGGCCGTTGTCGCGCACGGTGATGCGCAGCCGCCCGAGGCGCACGTCGCAGCGCACGACGACGCGCAGCGGCCGGTCGGCCTTGCCGTGCTTGATCGCGTTCTCGACGAGCGGTTGCACGAACAACGGCGGCACCATGGCGAGCTCGGCGGCGGGCGTCGCGCGCACGTCCACCTCGAGCTGGTCGCCGAAGCGCGCGCGCTCGAGCGCGACGTAGGCCTCGACGTGGCGCAGCTCGTCGCGCAGCGGCACGAACGCGTGCGGGCGGCGCAGGCTGAGCCGGCAGTGCTCGGCGAACGAGAGCACGAGCCTGCGCGCCTCGTCGGGCTGCGTGCGGCAGAACGCCGCGATCGTGTTGAGCGCGTTGAAGAGGAAGTGCGGCTCGATCTGGGCCTGCATCGCGGCCAGCTCGGCCGACGCCGTCGCGCGCGCGTGCAGGTCGAGCTCGCCGAGCATGACCTCGGTCGAGATCAGGCCGCCGAGGTGGCGGGCGATCGCGCGGTCGCGGTCGGACACCGCGAGCGCCGTCTCGCTGAACAGCACGATCGCGCCGATCGCGTCCGTGCGGTTCATGATCGGCGCGACGATCGCCGAGCGCAGGGGGCAGTTGCGGCCGTCGCAGCCGTGCTTCCAGCCCACCGGCAGTCGCGAGACGCGGCGCTCGATCATCGCGTCGACGGCGCCCGGCGGCGCGGGCAGTCCGGCGCCGTGGTGGTCGGCGCCGAGGCCGGCGTGGGCGAGCACGTGCTCGCGGTCGCAGACGGAGACGGCGGCGTAGCCGAGCCGCTCGCGCACCTCGTAGGCGACGACCTGCGCGCTCGCGGCGTCGAAGCCCCCGCGCAGCGCGCCGCGCACCGCCTCGATCGTCTCCAGGATCGCCGCAGCGGGCGCCTGGCCGAGCGGCACGACGCGTCCGAACGCGGCCCGCACGAGGCCCATCCAGGCGACCAGCGTGAGCGTCGTGAGCGCCGTGATGGGCACGATCCAGCGCAGCGTCACGCCGCCGTCCTGGAGGATGCGCAGCACGACGAACAGCAGCACCGCCTGGGCGGAGGCGATCGCCGCGGCGATCATCAGCGGCCCGCGCACCTCGTGCCAGCGGCGCCCGACCTTCGCTGCGGCGAGGCGCCGGCCCGTCGAGACGAACACGAGGCTCTCGCTGCTGCGGTCGGGCTCGCTCACCCCGCGACGACCCGTCCCGGCTTGCGCAGCTGCTGGAAGGCGGCGAGCGGCCGCGCGTTCGCGACGTCGTCCGTCGTCGCCCCGGCGCGCCGCGCCATGTAGACGCCGAGCTCCTGGTAGTCGAGCGCGGCCATGCGGTGCGCGTCCGTCGAGATCACGAGCTTCACGCCCGCGGCGACCGCGAGACGCGCGTGCGAGGGCCGCAGGTCGAGGCGGTGGGGCTGCGCGTTGATCTCCATGAACGTGCCGTGCTGCGCGCACGCGGCGACGACGGCCTCGACGTCGAAGTCGTAGCCGTCGCGCTTGCCGATCATGCGCCCCGACGGGTGCCCGATGGCATCCACGGCGGGATGCTCGGCGGCCGCGAGGAGCCGCTTCGTGATGCGGTCGGCGTCCTGCCGCTGCGCCACGTGCAGCGACGCGAGCACCCAGTCGAGCTCGTCGAGCAGGTCGTCCGGCAGGTAGAGCGAGCCGTCGCCCATGACGTCGACCTCGCAGCCCGCGAGCAGCGTGAAGCCCTCGAGCGTCTCGCCGATCAGCCGCACGGCCTCGATCTGGCGGCGCACGTCGTCGGGCTCGAGGCCGATGCCCATGCCGACGCCGGCCGAGTGGTCGGTGATGGCCATGTACTCGTGGCCGTGCGCGCGCACGGCCGCGACGACGTCGAGCAGCGAGTGCTTGCCGTCGCCGCTCCAGTCGCTGTGCAGGTGCAGGTCGCCGCGCAGGTCGGAGAGCTCGACGAGCTCGGGCAGCTCGTTGCGGCGCGCGAGCTCGAGCTCCCCGTTGTCCTCGCGCAGCTCCGGCGGGATCGGCTGGTAGCCGAGGTGGCGGTAGACCTCGTCCTCGTGCGGCGTGCGGAAGACCTCGCCCGTCTCCTCGTCCTTGATGCCCCACTCGGAGACGCTCATCCCGCGCCGCTGCGCGTCCTCGCGCATGCGCACGTTGTGGCCCTTCGAGCCGGTGAAGTGCTGCAGGAGGTTGCCGTAGCTCTCGGGCGGCACGACGCGCAGGTCGAGCTGGACGCCGTTGTGGGTCATGATCGAGGCCTTCGTGGTGCCGTGCCCGAGCACCTCGGCGACGAACGGCTGCTCGACGAGCCACGCCGTCAGCGCCGGGCCGTCGGCCGAGGCGGCGATCACGTCGACGTCGCCCACGGTCTCGGCGCGGCGGCGCAGCGAGCCCGCCTCGTCGGCGCTCTCGCAGGCCGGGTGCGCGCGCAACGGCTCGAGCACGCTGCGCGCGAGGTCGAGCGCCTGGTCGAGGCGGAAGACCTGCTTGCGCGGCGCGGCGCCGGCCTGCAGCTGGGCGAGCAGGGCCTGCTCCTTCTTCTCGCCGAAGCCGGCGTTGCCCGCCAGCCTGCCCTCGCGAGCCGCCGTCTCGAGCTGCTCGAGCGTCGTGATGTCGAGCTCCTGCCAGAGCCTGCGGGCCGTCTTCGCGCCCAGCCCGGGCAGCCGGACGACGCCGACGAGGCTCTCGGGCACTCGCCCCCGGAGCTTCTCGAGTGCCGCCATCGTGCCGGTGTCGCGCAGCTCGCCGACCTTCGTCGCGATCGTGTCGCCGATGTCGTCGAGCTCGGTCAGCCGGCCCTGCTCGGAGAGCGCCCAGACCGACTCGGACGTCTCGCGGAAGCGCTTCGCCGCCCGGCGGTAGGCGAGCACGCGGTACACGACCGCGCCGTCGAGCTCGTAGAGGTCGCCGAGCAGGTCGAAGAGATCGGCGATCTCGGCGTTACGCAGGGCAGCCATGGGCACGCTGATCGTAGCTGCCGCTGCATGGCGCTCCCGTTCGCGGCGAGAATGGCCGGGTGACGGAGTCCGCCCGCTTCATCGTCTGCGTGCCCACGTACGACGAGCGCGAGAACATCGCGCGCATGGTCGACGCGCTCGCCGCCGTGCGCGAGCAGGCCTCGGCGACCGGCGACGTGCTCGTGATCGACGACTCGTCGCCGGACGGGACGGGCGAGCTCGCCGACGAGCTCGCCGCCACGCGGCCCTGGCTGCACGTGCTGCACCGCCCCGCCAAGCAGGGCCTCGGGCGCGCCTACCTCGACGGCTTCCGCTGGGCGCTCGCGCGCGACTACGCCTACGTGCTCGAGATGGACTGCGACTTCTCGCACGACCCGGCGGCGATCCCCGCGCTGCTCGCGCCCGCGCAGGCGGGTGCCGACCTCGTGCTCGGCTCGCGCTACTGCGAGGGCGGCCGCGTCGAGAACTGGGGGCGCGTGCGGCGGATCATCTCGGGCGCCGGCTGCCTCTACGCGCGCACGGTGCTGGGCGTGCGCGTGCGCGATCTCACGGGCGGCTACAAGTGCTTCCGGCGCGCGGTGCTCGAGACGATCGAGCTCGACGCCGTCGACGCGCAGGGCTACCAGTTCCAGGTCGAGATGACCTACCGCGCGCTGCTGCTCGGGTTCAGCGTGCAGGAGGTGCCGATCACGTTCGCCGACCGCATCGCGGGCGGCTCCAAGATGTCGCGCTCGATCGTGCTCGAGGCGATGCGGCGCGTGCCGCTGCTGCGCCTGCAGGCGGCGCGCGGCCGCCTGCCGCGCGCAAAAAGCTGACGTGGCCGGATCCGGCGGCTGCTAGATTCGTCACATGCCGCGTCGCTCCCTCGTGATCGCCGCGACCGCCGGCGGGGCCGCGCTGGCCGTCTGCGCCGGCCTCGGGATCTGGGCCTACGCGCAGCGCCCGCAGGTCACCGGCAGCGCACGGCAGTGGTACCGCACGTCGGCGCCGCAGGTGCTGCTGCCGGTCGAGCACGCCGGGAGCCTCGGCTCGCTGCGCGCGACGCTGGACGGCCGCACGGCCGTCGTGCGCACGACCGGCAAGGGCCTCGAGCTCGAGCTCTCCGGCGTGGCCGACGGCACGCACCGCGTGCACGTCGAGGCCAGTCCCGGCCGCGTCTTCGGCGACAGCGTCGACGCCTCGTTCGCGATCCACGTCGACACGCACCGGCCGCAGCTCGCGCTCGCCGGCGGGGCGTCCGGCTGGCACAAGGCGAGCGACCTCAGCGGCCGCGTCGAGCCCGGCTCGACGCTCGCGCTCGTGACCGCCGGCAAGCGCGTGCTCCTGCACCCGAAGGCCGGTGCGTTCACGCTCGCGCCGAAGCTCCCCGACGGGCGCACGACCGTCAAGCTGATCGCGAGCGACGAGGCCGGCAACGAGTCCGTGATCACGCGCACGATCGCCGTCGACGCGACCGCCCCGCGCATCCACGTGGATCGCATCCCGCCCGTCATCGGCACCGCCCACCCGACGTTGCGCGGCACGCTCGACGACGCCTCGCCGGTGCTCGTGCAGGCGAAGCTCGACGGCGTCTCGGTTGCGCTGCGCGGCCCCGACGGCAAGGCGCTGCTCGGCGAGCACGCTGCGAGCGGGCGCTTCTCGCTGCCGCTGCAGCGGCTCTCCCAGGGCCTCCACCGGCTCACGATCACGGCGGTCGACGCGGCCGGCAACCGCGCGAGCTCCGAGTCCAAGCCGTTCACGGTCGACTCGACCGAGAGCCTCAAGGCCTCGACCGTCCTCGGACTCGGCGCCCGTGGCGCCGACGTCGTGCAGCTGGAGCGCCGGCTGAAGGTCTTCGGCACCTACAAGGGGCCGTTCACGCGCTTCTTCAACGCGCGCACCGAGGCCGCCGTGCGCGCCTTCCAGAGCGGCCACGACCTGCCTGTCACGGGCATCGCGACGCCCGAGGTGCTGCAGCTCAGCGCGGAGCGCATCGTCGTCCACCTGAGCCGCTTCCGCGTCGACCTCTTCCGCGACGGCACGAGCATCTTCCACGCGCCGATCGCGATCGGCATGCCCGGGCACGCCACCCCGACGGGCACGTACGAGATCATCGCGAAGATCAAGGATCCGACCTGGGTGCCGCCCAACTCGCCCTGGGCCGCCGGCCTCGAGCCCATCCCACCGGGCGTGAACAACCCGCTCGGCTCGCGCTGGATCGGCACGAGCGCGCCCAACATCGGCTTCCACGCGACGCCCGCCGACGCGAGCGTCGGCCACGCCGCCTCGCACGGCTGCATGCGCATGCACAAGGCCGACGTCGAGCGGCTGTTCGATCTCGTGCGCGTCGGCACCCCGGTGGACATCGAGGTCTGAGCCGCGCCGCAACGGGGAATCACTCCCGTCCCGACGGCGTTTGTAGTATCGAACCCTCTTCTTTCAGGAGCCTTCTCATGAGCGCAGATATCACGCACGTCAGCGATGCCGACTTCGAGGCCGAGGTCACGAACAGCGACCGCCCGGTCGTGATCGACTTCTGGGCGCCCTGGTGCGGCCCGTGCCGCCAGATGGAGCCCGCATTCGAGGAGCTCGCGGCCGCCAACCCGTCGCACAAGTGGGTCAAGGTCAACGTCGACGACAACCCCGCGACCGCCGCTCGCTTCCAGATCCTCGCCATCCCGGCCTTCGTGGTCGTCGAGGGTGGGCAGGAGACGAAGCGCATCGCCGGCGCCAAGCCGAAGGGGCGCTTCGCCGCCGAGCTCGGGCTCGGCGTTCCCGCCTGATCGCACAGCTCGTCGACGTCACGTACGCCCCCGGGAGCGCACCGCTCCTCGCGGGCGTGACGTTGGCGGTGCACGAGCGCACGAAGCTCGGCATCGTGGGGCCGAACGGCAGCGGCAAGACGACGCTGCTGCGGCTCCTGGCGGGCGACCTGCGGCCCGACGGCGGCGAGGTCGTGCGGCGGCAGGGGCTGGTCCTCGGCCGCGTCGCCCAGGACGATCGCGAGCTGCTGGCGCGCGACCCGACGGTCGCCGACGCGCTCTACCGCTCGCACGCCGAGCTGGAGCTCGAGGCGATCGCCGGGGAGCTCGCCGGCGCGGCGCACGACCCGCGGCGGCTGCGCGAGCTCGAGCGCGAGTACGACGAGGCGCTGACGGCGCTCTCGGCCGCGCACGAGCCAGATCGCGCGCTGATCGC
>DASXXY010000028.1:0-7200 GCA_036502805.1 Gaiellales bacterium
CGCCAGCTGACGCCACCGGAAGGATCTCATGTCTGCAGCAGCAACACAGACCTCGAACACCCTCGACGACGGCACCGGGAGACTCAGCAAGCGCGCCTGGGGTGCCCTGCTCGTGCTCTGCGGTGCGCTCTTCCTCGACGCGCTCGACGTGTCGATGGTCGGGGTCGCACTGCCCTCGATCAAGACGGATCTCGGGCTCTCCACCAGCTCCCTGCAGTGGGCCGTGAGCGCGTACGTGCTCGGCTACGGCGGCTTCCTACTGCTCGGCGGCCGCGCGGCCGACCTCCTCGGTCGCCGCAAGGTCTTCCTCATTTCCCTTGGCGTCTTCGTGGTTGCATCACTGCTCGGCGGCTTCGCGCACGACGGCAACCTGCTCATCGCCACGCGCTTCATCAAGGGCATGAGCGCGGCCTTCACGGCGCCCGCGGGCCTCTCGATCATCACGACCTCGTTCGCCGAGGGCAAGGCCCGCAACAAGGCGCTCTCGGTCTACACGGCCACGGGCGCGACGGGCTTCTCGCTCGGCCTCGTGATCGGCGGCGCACTGACGGAGGCCGGCTGGCGCTGGGTGTTCTTCCTGCCCGCACCGGTCGCGCTGGCCGTCCTCATCGCCGGCTACAAGCTCGTGCCGACGCAGGAGAAGCTCGAGCGCAAGCGCGGCGGCTTCGACGTCGCCGGCGCGGTCTCCATCACCGGCGCGATGCTGCTGCTCGTCTACACGCTCGTGAGCGCGCCCACCGAGGGCTGGACGTCGGCCCGCACGCTCACCTCGTTCGCCGCGGCGGCCGCGCTGCTCGTGGCCTTCATCGTCCGCGAGCAGAGCACCGAGACGCCGCTCGTGCGGCTCGGGATCCTCAAGTCGGGCTCGCTCGTGCGCGCCAACCTGGGGGCGATGACGCTGTTCGGCAGCTGGGTCGGATTCCAGTTCATCGCGACGCTCTACCTGCAGCAGCTGCGCGACTGGTCGGCGCTCGAGACCGGGCTCGCGATCTTCCCCGGCGGCGTCATCGTCGCCGTGATCTCGACTCGCATGGTGCCGCTCGTCATGCGCTTCGGCATCACGAAGCTGATCGTCACGGGCTTCGTCTCGCTGATCGCGGCCTACACGCTGTTCCTGCCGATCGGCCTGAACTCGAGCTATGCCGCCGGGATGCTGCCGACGGTGCTGCTCGCAGGCCTCGGCTTCGCGCTCGCCTTCGGGCCGCTCACGATCGCCGCATCGAGCGGCGTCGAGGCGCACGAGCAGGGGCTCGCTGGCGGGCTGCTCAACACGTCCTTCCAGTTCGGCGGCGCGCTCATGCTGGCCGTCACGACGGCGGTCATCAACGCCAACACCGGCGCGAGCGGCACGCCGCAGGCAATCCTCGACGGCTTCCACCCCGGCCTCTACGTGCCGCTCGGGGCGTCCGTCCTCGGCATCGTCGCGGTCGGCTCGGGCCTCGTCTTCCGCCGCCAGGCGGTGACGGCTCCCGAGGCCGAGCTCGAGCCCCAGATGGAGCTCGAGCTCGAGGCCGCCTAGCGCTTGACGGTGTAGCGCAGGTGCGTGACGGAGGGGGTCGCAGCGACGACCCTCTCCGGCACGAGCCCCGCCGTCTCGGGCGACATGCCCTCGAAGAGGCGGGTCCCGGAGCCCAGCAAGACGGGCGCGACGTGGATCTGGAGCTCGTCCAGGAGGCCGGCCCGCAGGTACTGCTGGGCTACGTCGGCGCCGCCGGCGATGAGGACGTCCTTGTCGCCGGCGGCTTCGCGCGCCTGCGAGAGCGCGCTCTCGATGCCGTCGTTGACGAACGTGAAGACGGTGCCGCCGGCCTTGGGCTCGCGCTCGCGCGAGTAGTGCGTGAGGATGAAGACGGACGTGCCGAAGGGCGGCTCGTCGCCCCACCAGCCCTCGGCGTTCGGGTCGAGGCCCCAGGGGCCCTCGCCGCCGCTGAACATCTTGCGGCCCATGATCACGGCACCGGTCGAGGCGATCGACTCGGCGACGATGTCGTCGTCGGCGCCGCTCTCGCCGCCCTCGCCGCCGTGGGCCGCGCGCCACGTCTTGAGGCCGAAGACCCACTGGTGGAGGTCGAGGCCGTGCTTGCCGAGCGGATCCTCCATGCTCGGATCGGGCCCGGCGACGAAGCCGTCGAGCGACATCGAGATATCCAACCGCACCTTGCCCATGGCCCTGCTCCTCCGTCGCTCGAGAGTTGTCGAAGCGTTGACGCCCGCACGCACCGGAACTCATCGGTGGCGGCGATGCGCCATCCTGCCTGCGCCCGCGCAACGCTCCTCGCGGATGAATCTTCAGTCAGGGAGAGGCCCAGTGCCCGACGCGACCACCGTCACCGAAGCCGATCAGATCAAGGCCGCCAACGCGTCCAAGAAGACCCCCGTCGTGTTCATCCACGGACTCTGGCTCCTGCCCTCGAGCTGGGATCGCTGGGCCACGGTCTTCGAGGAGGCCGGCTACGCACCGCTCACGCCCGGCTGGCCCGACGACCCCGAGACGGTTGCGGAGGCCAAGGAGCACCCCGAGGTGTTCGCGCACAAGACCGTGGGCCAAGTCGCCGACCACTACGCCGACGTGATCGGCCAGCTCAAGAAGCGGCCCGTCGTGATCGGCCACTCGTTCGGCGGCCTGCTGGCGCAGATCGTCGCCGGGCGCGGCCTCTCCAGGGTCTCGGTCGCGATCGACCCGGCGCCGTTCCGGGGCGTGCTGCCGCTGCCCGTCTCGGCACTGCGCTCGGCCCGGCCCGTGCTCAGCAACCCGGCCAACTGGAACCGCGCGATCCCGCTCACCTACGAGCAGTTCCGCTACGGCTTCGCGAATGCCGTCAGCGAGGACGAGGCCAAGCAGCTGTACGACGAGTTCGCCGTGCCGGCGCCGGGCGCGCCGCTGTTCCAGGCCGCGACGGCGAACTTCAACCCCTGGACCGAGGTCAAGGTCGACAGCAAGAACCCCAAGCGCGGGCCGCTCCTGATCATCTCGGGCGAGAAGGACCACACCGTGCCCTGGGCGATCGCCAACGCGTCGTTCAAGAAGCAGAAGCGCAACGAGGCCGTGACGGAGATCACCGAGATCAAGGGGCGCGGCCACGCGCTCACGATCGACAGCGGCTGGCGCGAGGTTGCCGACACCGCCCTCGCGTTCGCGCAGCGGTTTTCCAGATAGCCGATCTGTAAACCCTCAGCGGCCGTCGGCATAAGCGGCGCTGATCCGGCGCATTGTCCCTGCAAGACGGTGCGCCGGAGTCATTTTTCGGCAGCTTTCGGCCTCGGTATGCGAGATCGGGCCTTTCATAAGACTTCAGGAGAAACGGGGTTCTGAGCGCTTCAGATGTCCGGCCGTTGACCGATTGTTCCCCAATGCGACGGACCCCTCAGAGCATTCTCCTTGTGATTCTGGCCCTCCTGGCGCTCCCCGCGATGGCGTCTGCGCGATCGTCCCGGCCCTACGCGCCGAGCGAGGCCAAGAGCTTCGACGCGGTGCTCAGCGACTGGACGGCGATCATGAAGGCGCCGGGCGGGACCCCGGTCTTCGAGATGCAGCCCTCGAGCTTCTACCAGGACAAGCAGCAGCGGCTGCTCGTGCTCCAGGCGACCGAGGTCGAAGGCAAGACGTGGCTCAAGGTTCGCCTGCCCTCGTGGTTCTCGCACGGCATGTCGAGCGGCTGGCTCAACGCCGACCGCGTCAAGATCGCCGTCAACCCCTGGCGCGTCGAGGTCTCGCGCGCAGCCGGGACGATGAGGATCATCCACGACGGCAAGGTCGTCACCACGGCGAGCGTCGGCACGGGCACGGACTCGACCCCCACCCCGCGCGGCCTGCACGCCACCTACGACCACTGGCGCTCGACCGAGAGCGTGCTCGGCGACTGGACGGTCAGCCTCACGACGCACAGCCCGCAGGTGCCGGAGTTCGACGGCAAGCAGGCCGTCGTCGCGATCCACGGCTGGCACGCGAGCGGCGGCGACTCGGGCTCCGTGAGCCACGGCTGCATCCGCGTCGCGAACGACTCGCTGATGCGCGAGATCGCGCTGCAGCTGCCCATGGGCACGCCCGTTCACGTCGTCTAGATCGGCCCGCGCGCGAGCGCTGACGGACGACGCCCGGCAATCCGCTATGGCAGTCCCTATGCTTGGAGCATTCGTGGTCTCCCTGCTGAGGGGTGCGGAGTGATCGCCGGGCACGACGCTGGAACACAAGACCATGTGGTGCACTTCTATGCGCGCGACGAGGATCTCGCGGAGCATGTCGGTCGGCACCTCGTAGACGCGCTCGCAGCGGGTGCGGCGGTCATCGTGGCCGCGACGCACGCGCATGCAGACGCGTTCGAGCAGCGGATCCGCGGCGCCGGCATCGAGCTCGACGGTGCGATCGCGACCGGCGCGTACCTACGGCTGGATGCGGACGCCCTGCTGCCTCAGCTGCTCGCTGACGGCTCGCCCGATCCGCAGCGCTTCGACGCGATCATCGGCAGCGCCATGCGCACGGCCGCGGTGGCAGGCCGGCCGATCTACGCCTACGGCGAGCTCGTCGGGCTGCTCTGGAACCGCGGTCGCGTCAACGCGGCGATCGAGCTCGAGGCGCTCTGGAACGCGCTCGGACGCGAGATCCCGTTCTCGCTCTTCTGCTCGTACCCGACCGCCGGCGCCGGCGGCGAGGAGCGCGTCGAGCAGCTGAGCCGCATCTGCAACCTGCACACGGCGGTCGTCGGCGACGATCCGCGCGGCCCGTCGATCCGCCACTTCGAGGCTGCCTCGGACGCCCCGCGCGCCGCGCGCCGCTTCCTCGCCGAGCGGCTCGGGGAGCTCTCCAGCGAGCAGCTCGTGCTCGACGCGACGCTGATCGTCACGGAGCTCGCGACGAACGCGGTGCAGCACGCCCGCAGCGCCTTCACGGTCGCGATCATGCGCTCGCGTGGCGCGCTGCGCATCGAGGTGCGCGACGCCAGCACGCTCGCGCCCGTCGTCCGCCGCGTCGATCCCTGGGCGGGGTCGGGCCGCGGGCTCGCGCTGGTCGAGGCGCTCGCGCACGCGTGGGGCGTCGAGTACGCGGGCAACGGCAAGATCGTGTGGGCGCAGCTCGCTGCGCCTGTCGCTACCTGACCCGCGCCCCTGGCGCATCTGCGCCATCGGTCGCGGCCAGGCGCGGGACTGCTCGTGAGCGCCGCGCGCCACGGGCTCCGCGCACGGCCACTCGTCAGCCGCGGCCCGGGTTCGGGACGCGCGGGACGGGGCACAGCGCGGCATGGATGACACCCAGCATCGCGAAACACCCAGCGGACACGGCGACGGCACCGAGGGGCCCGACGCGCCCGTCACGCCCGCGCCCGAGCCGCCCGGCTATCCCGCCATCCCCAAGCTCCCGGACGACGCCGGCCCCGAGGACGACGACGATGACGAGGCCGACCCGGAGTAGCCGGAGGGTCAGAAGCTCGAGCGGATCTCCGCTGCTGCGCGCTCGGCGGACGCGATGACGCCGTGCGAGCCCGCCGTGGTGGACGCGTAGTCGCCGACGAAGTGAAGTCCGTCGACGGGCTCCTCGGCCTTCGGCAGGCGCTCCTCGCGGTCGGGCCGCGGCATCGCGAAGCAGTGCGGCCAGCGCGTCAGCTCGGTGCCGGCGACGCGCGCGCCGATGCCGGGGAGGATCCGCTCGAGGTCGGCGAGCCAGGCGCGCGTGATCTGCGCGTCCGTGCTCGGGAAGGCGGCCTGCGCGCGCTGCTTCCAGGCGCCGATCTGGAAGATGACAGGGCCGTCGGCGTCGAACGCCGGCCCGACACGCGGATTGAGGATGTAGTCGAACTCGGTGCCGATCGTCGCCATGTAGAAGACGTCGCGCCACGCGGCGCCCGGCGTCGCCTCGATCACGGCGTTGAGAATCACGCTCGCGTCCGTCGGCACGCGCGCGATCGCGTCGCGCTTCCACTGCGGCAACCCCAGCACGATCTGCTCGACCTCCGGCCCCGGCACCGCCATCACGACGCGGCGCGCCGTCAGCGTCTCGCTCGTCCCGCCGGACACCGTGTGCAGGACGTAGCCATCGCCGCTGCGCGCGACGGTCTCGACGTGCGTCCCGAGGTGCACGGCGCTGCCGAGGCGGTCCGCGAGCCGGCGCGGGATCTCCTCGAGGCCGTTCGGCGTGTAGGCGCGATGAGCCGTGTCGCGGAACACGTAGCTCGCGAGATAGCGCAGCGCGTAGGTCGCCGAGACCTCGTCGGGGCGCGCCATCGTGTGTGCGAAGGTCAGGGCCGCGAACAGCTCGCGCGCCTCGTCGGTGAGCCCCGCGAGCGTGTCGGCGAAGCTCGTGCGGCTGAGCTCCGTCGCACCGTCGTGGCCCGTCTCCTCGTAGCTCTCGTAGTCGCTGCGCATGCGCGCGAGCACGGTCGTCAGCTCGCGCTTCGCCTCGGGGCCGACGGGGAGGCCGTCGACGAGCTCGTCGTCGCTGCGCGCGATCACGGTGCGGCCGCGGAAGAAGCAGGAGTACGTCTCGGGCACGACCGGCAGGAGGCTGATGCCGAGCTCGCCGCAGAGCGCCTCGTTGGGCGTGTCGCGGTACGTGAAGACGGCGCCGCGCGGCGCGAGCTCGCCCGCGATGGCGGCCATGCGCGCCCGGCCGCCGACGGCCTCGGCGCGCTCGAGCACGGCGACCTGGAGGCCGGGCAGCCGGTAGGCGGTGGTGAGGCCGCCGATGCCGCCACCGACGATCGCGACATCGACATCCGACATGGCCACGAGCCTAGCAATCCGGCGCTGCCGGCTCAGGGCAGCGGAACGACCTCCGCCAGCCACGAGGCGACGGCCGCCGAGATGCGCGGGTGCTCCGAGCGCAGGCTGTGGTCGCCCTCGACCTGCAGGACGGCCCGGCCCGGCGCCGCGAGCGGCATGCCGAACGGGTCGCGCAGGCCCTGCACGATCAGGATCGGCACCGGCACGGCCTCCAGCTCGGGCAGCCGGCTCGGCGCGGGCTCCCGGCCTTCGGCGCGCGGCGGCCGCAGCGGGAAGGCGAGGCAGAGCACGCCGGCGGCGCCGGTGGTCTCGGCCGTGCGGCAGGCCACACGCGCGCCCGACGAGCGCCCGCCGACGACGAGCGGCTGATCGCCGAGCTGCACCGCCCGCAGCTGCTCGACGACGGCGATCCAGGCCGCGTCGAGTGCGGGCGCCCGCGGCGGCGCCTTCTTGCCGGCGACGCGGTAGGGCTGCTCGACGAGCACG
>DASXXY010000029.1:0-1869 GCA_036502805.1 Gaiellales bacterium
ATCGTGCCCTGCGTCTCGGCGATGCAGGTCGCCGCCGCGCGCGCCGGCGCGCCGCTCGGGCACGACTTCTGCGTCATCTCGCTCTCCGATCAGCGCAAGCCCTGGAGCGTGATCGCGGGCAGGCTGACCGCGGCGGCGAGCGCCGATCTCGCGATCGCGCTCTACAACCCGGCCTCGCAGACGCGCCGCGAGCAGCTGTCGCGAGCACGCGAGCTGCTGCTGCAGCAGCGCGCGCCCGAGACGCCGGTGATCCTCGCCCGCGCGCTCGGCAGCGCCGAGGAGACGCTCACGGTCACGACGCTCGCCGCGGCCGACCTCGGCGTCGTCGACATGCGCACGCTCGTCCTGATCGGCTCGTCGCAGACGCGCGTCGTGCGCGACGCGAGCGGCGCCGAGCGCGTCTACACGCCGCGCACCTACCCCGGCTGACGCCGTCGCAGCAGGTAGGTGTCCATGATCCAGCCCTTGCGCTCCCGCGCCTCGGCGCGCACGTGCTCGATCTCGTCCGCGACCTCCCCCACGTCGCCCGAGCGCACGAGCTCGTCGGCGCTGCCGACGTAGGCGCCCCAGTAGATGTCGAACGGCTCGCCGGCGAAGCGCCGGAACGCGCAGCCCGCGTCGAGCATGACGACGATGTCGTCGGCGTCGTCGTGGAGCCCCTCGGCGAGGCGGCGCCCCGTGGTGATCACGACGGGCCGGCCCACGCGGTTGAGCGCGATGCGGTGGCGCGCGGTCAGCGCCTGCACGCTGCTGATGCCGGGCACGACCTCGTGCTCGAGCTCCAGTGCGCCGCCGGCGACGATCTCCTCGACGATCGCGAGCGTGCTGTCGTAGAGCGACGGGTCGCCCCAGACCAGGATCGCGCCGCACTCGCCGTCCGCGAGCCCGGCGGCGATCGTCGCCGCGTAGAGGCCGGCGCGCGCGTGGCGCCAGTCCGCGACCGCCTGCGGGTAGTCGGCGGCCGTGCGATCGCGCTCGGGGTCGCGCATCTCGACCGTGCGATAGCCGGGCTGCTCGATGTAGCGCTCGCAGAGCTCGCGCCGCAGCGCGACGAGATCGCCCTTCTCGTCGCCCTTGTCGACGACGAAGAAGACGTCGACCTCGTTGAGCGCGCGGATCGCCTGCGCCGTGACGTGCTCGGGATTCCCGGCGCCGATCCCGATCAGGAGCAGCCGCCTCATGCCGCCACCGGCGCCAGGCCGGCGCTCGCGAGCCACGCGCGCGCGCCGACGGCGTCGTGCGCGATCCGCACGTCCGGCCGTGGCGGGCGGCGCACGACGATCACCGGGAGGCCGCGCTCGCGCGCGGCGGCGAGCTTCGCGGCCGTCAGCTCGCCGCCGCTGTCCTTGGTCACGAGCACGTCCAGGCCGTGGCGATCGATCAGGTCGAGCTCGCCGGCGAGCGTGTAGGGGCCGCGGTCGAGCAGGAGCTCGTGCCGCGGCGGCAGCGGCGGCTCGGGCGGGTCGATGCAGCGCACGAGGAACCAGGCGGGCACGCCCGCGAACGCCGCGAGCCCCTGGCGGCCGGTGGTCAGGAAGACGCGGCCGCCGAGCCCCGCGATCGCGGCGGCCGCGGCTGCGGTGTCGTCGGCCCAGTGCCAGTCGTCGCCGGCCGCGGCCCTCCAGCCCGGTCGCTCCAGCCGCAGCAGCGGCACGCCGGCCTGCGCACAGGCCGTGGCCGCGGAGCGCGAGATGCGCTCCGCGAACGGGTGCGTGGCGTCCACGACGGCCGCGATGCCATGCTCGCCGAGCCAGGCCGACAGGCCGGCGGGACCGCCGAAGCCGCCGACCCGCACCTCGCCCTCGGGGAGCCGCGGCTGCGCGACGCGGCCCGCCAGCGAGGAGACGACCGGCACGCCGGCGGCGACGA
>DASXXY010000030.1:0-3955 GCA_036502805.1 Gaiellales bacterium
GCCTACAAGGGGGCCACCGCAGTCGGCCTGAAGCCGTACCCCGGCCCTGCGGGCATCCGCTCGGAGGCCTACAACGGCTTCGGGGCGTGCACCTATTGCGGCTTCTGCGGCTGGACCGGCTGCTGGACGGGCGCCAAGGCGCAGACGAACATCCACTTCATCCCGCAGGCCGAGAAGACCGGCAACCTCGACGTCGTCGACATGGCGCGCGTGCTCGAGATCAACGTCGACGCCGACGGTAAGGCGAGCGGCGTCACCTACCTGCGCGCCGGCAAGATGTACTTCCAGCCCGCCAAGGCCGTCGTGCTCTCGACCTACACCTACGAGAACGTGCGGCTGCTGCTGCTCTCGAAGTCGAAGGCGTTCCCGAACGGCCTCTCCAACAACGCGGGGCAGGTCGGCAAGTACTACATGGGCCACGGCCTCAGCTCGGCCTCGGCCAGCGGCGTTTTCAAGGGCCGCCGGCTCAACCGCTACTCGGGCACGATCGGCCAGTTCACGGCCGTCGACGACTTCGACGCCGACAACTTCGACCACACCGGCCTTGGCTTCATCGGCGGCGGCATGGCGAGCGCCGGCATGGAGGTCAAGCCGATCGGCGCGGCGGGCACGCTGCCGCCGAGCGCGCCGCAGTGGGGCGCCGGCTACATGCAGTGGCTGTCGGAGAACGCGGATTCGGTCGGCGGCGCCTCGGCGCAGATGGAGGTGCTGTCGTACGAGAAGAACTTCCTCGACCTCGATCCGACGGTGACCGACGACCTCGGCCGGCCGGTCACGCGCATCACGTTCAACCTGCAGCAGAACGAGCTGACGGCTGCGGCCTACGTCACCCAGAAGCTCAAGGACTGGCTGACCGCGACCGGCGCGAGCGAGGTGTGGGCGTTCCCGCCGACGCCCCGCTCGCCCAACACGCATGCGTTCGGCGGCACGCGTATGGCGCATGACCCCGACTCCGGCGTGCTCAACCGCTGGCAGATCTCGCACGAGGTGCCGAACCTCATGATCCTCGGCGGCTCGGCCTTCCCCACCACCGCCGGGCGCAACCCGACCGAGACGATCCAGGCGACCTCGTGGCGGGCGGCGGACCACCTCGTCGCGAAGTTCAGCTCGATCACCTCGTGAGCGCCCACCGGCGGTCGCTCCATGGTTGACAGGATCATGGTCGACCCGTCCGTGCAGCTGCTCACGGAAGCGGACACGCAGGCTCCCCGGCTGATGCCGGGGGGCCTGTGCCTGATCTGCGGCACGTGGGTCGAGCACGAGACGCAGGCGGCCTACCTCGTCACGCTCGAGCGCGCCGACGGCGACCGGCAGGAGTTCCTGGCGCACGTCACATGCCTGGCCGAGGTCGCGCACCCGTCGTCCGCGCTGCGCGCGGCCGCACCCGCGCCTGCGTCCGAGCCCGAGCAGTCCGGGACGGGCCTGCCCGAGGCGGTCGCAGGTCCAGGGGACGTGCCGCGCGACTATCTCGATCCGAAGCCGTTCACCGCCGACGGGCGCTAGCTCAGCGGGGCTCGCCGACGCCCGCGAGGTAGGCCAGCACGGCCGCGTTGAACGCCTCCGGGTGCTCCCACAGACAGGCGTGGCCGCCGGGCACCTCGGCCCACGTCGACCGCGGCAGCTCGTCGTGCAAGCGGCGGGAGAGCTTCGGGTAGACGATCAGATCCTCCTCGCCGATCAGCGTCAGCGAGGGGCAGGTGACGGCGGCGAGGCGCCCGCGCGCGTCGTGCCGCTCGATCGAGTGCAGCTGCGCGAGGTAGGCCTCGACGCTCTGCGGGTTGTTCGCCATCTCGTCCTCGACGGCAGCCAGCTCGTCGCCGCGCTGCTCGAAGAAGTCGGTCGTGAAGGCCCAGAGGATGACCTCGCGCTGCGTGAAGCCGACGCCGAGCGACGGCACGAGGTCGCGCCAGCACTGGAACATGCGCAGGCAGAACGGGCCCGGCGAGGAGTACGTGCACGCGAACGTCGCCGAGAGCAGTCGCTCGGGGTGCGCGATCGCGTACTCCTGCGCGATCATGCCGCCCATCGAGACCCCGAGCAGGTGGAACTGCCCGATCCCGAGCGCGTCGACGAGGCCCGCCACGTCCTCCGCCATCTCGGCGGTCGTGTACGGGCCGGGCGGCGTGGGCGACTCGCCGATGCCGCGATTGTCGAAGCTGAGGACGCGGTAGCGCTCGCCGAACGCGGCGAGCTGCGCGGCCCAGGACTCCTTGGCGTCGGCGAGGCCGTTGACGAGCACGAGCGTCTCGGGGCCGTCGCCGTCGATCCGGTAGGAGAGGTCGAGGCCGTTCGCGTGGATGATGGGCATGGCTTCCCTTCGCTTCGTGAGGGTCTCACTGCATGAACGCCGGGATGAAGCGCGTCAGCGTGCGCGCGCCGGCGACGATGCTCGCGAGCTCGACCGCCTCGTCGACGCCGTGGATGTTGCGCACGCGCGGCCCGTAGCAGAGCGCCGGCAGCGCCAGCTCGTTGCGGTAGTGGCGCGCGTCCGTCGTCGACGCGAGCCGGTAGGGCTGCGGGCGGTCGCCGTGCACCGACTCGTGGGCGTCCGCCACGGCGGTCACGAGCGGATCCCCGTGGCCGAGCTCGTAGCCCACGGCGCGGAAGCCGTCGAAGCCGAGCGTGGCGGTCGCGCCGGCCGGCCAGGACGGTGCCGACGTCGCGCGCTCGAGCGCCGTGCGCACGGCGCGCTGCGCCGACTCGACGTCCCAGTGGGCGGGAAAGCCGACGCGCACGCCCATGCGAGCGCTCGTCGGCGAGCTGGAGCGCCAGTCGCCGCCGGCGATGGTGCCGACATTCACGGCGCAGTGCGGCTCGCCCTCGCCGCGCGCGGCGTTGAGCTCGAGCTCGAGTGCGCGCAGGGCGTCGACGAGCGCGAGGCAGGCCAGGATCGGATTGGCGCCGCTCTGCGCATCGTGTGCGTGGCCCGCACGGCCGGTGACCGTGAAGGCGCACCAGAGCACGCCCGATCCGCCGACCAGGATCCCGAGATCGGTCGGCTCGGGCAGCAGCACGGCATCGCCGACGACGCCGGCGCGCAGCGCGGCGAGCGTGCCGTTGCCGGTGCACTCCTCCTCGATCGCGCTGACGAACGCGAGCGTCCCGCCGAACGCGGACGGGGCGGCGCGCTGCAGCGCCCCGACGGCCAGCAGCACCATCGCGAAGCCGCACTTCATGTCGCCGGCGCCGCGGCCGTAGAGCCAGCCGTCGCGACGCGTCGGGGTGAACGGCGGCGAGCTCCAGCGCGCCTCCTCGTCGGCGGGCACGACGTCGACGTGCGCGTTGCAGAGCAGCGTCCGGCCGGCGCCGCCGGCGAAGGTGCCGACGATCACCGGCCGCCCGGCATACGACGTCTGCGGAACGCCGGCCAGCACGTCCGTGCCGATCGCCTCGGGCACGGCGAGCTGCTCGACGGCGAAGCCGAGGCGCTCGAGCTCGGCGGCCACGACCGCCTGCGCGCCGGCCTCGCAGCCGACCGTGCTCGGCTCTGCGACGAGGCGCTCGAGGAACGCGAAGCTGTCCTCGGCGAGCGCGTCGAGCGCCGCGTCGACGCCGGCCGGGTCGTGGAGGATCGTCATCGTGTGCTCGGCTCGCGGGTTCGCATCTCGGCTCCGCTCGGACGGGAGGATGAGCGCGGGCGGCTGCCCGGCGATCGGAAGTCTCCACGACGCGGCGTGCGCACTCGCCGGTCACAGGTCGCGCACAGCTTCGCGGCACTAGGCTGGGACGATGGCCGAGACGCCGACCGGCACCGTCACGTGGATCGACCTCGTCGACCCCGACAGGGCCACGGTCGAGGCCGCGCTCGGCCGCACCGTGCACGCGCGCGCGCTCGACCAGCTGCTCGCGCCGCACCGCCACCGCGACGACCCGCGCCCGACGCTCGAGGGGCACGGCGACTACGTCTTCGGCGTCTTCCTGGTGCCGCAGCTGATGGACGACTCGACGGTGCTCT
>DASXXY010000031.1:0-3053 GCA_036502805.1 Gaiellales bacterium
CGCCCGAAGCCGAGCGACGGATCCGACAGCCGCGCCGTGCGCACGCGTGCGCTGGCGACGATGCGCAGCTTGCCGGTGAGCGTGTTCACGACCACGATCTGGTCGGCGAGGCCGCGCTCGGAGCCGACGCGCCGGCGGAACGCGACGCCCTGGCCGAACGCCGAGACCGTCGGGTCGTAGGCGAGCGCGGCGGGCGAAGGCGCGGACGCGACGAGCACCGAGGGCTCGGCGATGCGCGGCGTCACGAGCAGCACCGTCGCGGACGTCGCGCCGGCGGCGGTGCGCCGGGCCACGAGCGCGACGCGGCCGCCGTCGAGCGTCGCCAGGGAGGTCAGCCGGAAGCCCGCGCGCGTCTCGCGGTAGAGCACGCTGGCCCGGCCGCCGTCGAGCTGCTCGTAGAGCGCATCGCCGCCGTCGGCGGCGCGCGCGATCCAGGCCGTCACGGGCTCGCGGCGCGCGATCGCGCGGATCGTGCCGCCCGCCGGCGCGCTCACGAGCGTCGCGGCCGGCGCGCTCAGGTCGGGGGGCCGCATGCGCAGCGCCGCGGGCGCCGACCAGACCGCCTCGGGCCCGGCGAGGGTGTACGGGGGCGCACTCCCGCCCGCCGGCGCGAGCTGTGCCACGAGGCGGCTCGGGCGCCGGCGCAGCGAGGCGGAGGCGATGTCCGCGTGCCGGCCGTCGGCGACGCCGTAGAGGATCGAATCGGTGCCCGCGAGCGGCGCCCCGACGGTGTCGCAGACCTGTGTCGCCGAGCAGCCGCCGTCGTACACGACCTGCGCCCCGCGGCCGCCGCGGTTCGCGATCACGAGCCGGTCGGCGTGGCGGCGCGCGGCGGCATCGGGCGTGTTCGCCCGCGCAGCCGGGAACTCGAGCCAGGCGGTGACGCTCTTGCCTGCGGCCGGCGCGACGAGGTAGCTCGCGACCGACGTCGCGAGCACGACCGGCTGCGGGAGCGCCACCGGCACGACTCCGAGCTCCTAGGCGAGCACGTCGGCGAGGCAGGCGGCGACGTAGGCCTGATCGTCCGCGTCGAGGCGCGTGTGGAACGGCAGCGCGAGCGTGGAGCGCGCGATCGCCTCGGCGACCGGGAGCTCGCCGGGGCGGTGCCCGAGGCTGCGGTAGAACGGCTGCAGGTGGACCGCCGGCAGATACGGCTTGCAGGCCACGCCGCGCTGCTGCAGCTGTGCCATCACCGCGTCACGGTCGAGCTCGGCGTCGAGGCGGACGACGTACACGAACCACGAGCGCGCGTCGCCATCTGCGGTCGGCGCCGGGATGGTGACGCCGTCGATCGGCGCGAGCAGCGAGGCGTAGCGCGAGGCGACCGCGGCACGCAGGCGCAGGATCTCCTCGAGGCGCTCGGTCTGGGCCAGGCCGACGGCCGCCGAGAGCTCGTCCATGCGGTAGTTGAAGCCGAGCTTGTCGTGCTCGAGCCAGTCGCCGGAGTCGGAGCGCCCCTGGTTCGCGAGCGAGCGCAGCTGCGCGGCGAGCGCGTCGTCGTCGGTCGTGATCATGCCGCCCTCGCCCGTCGTCATCTGCTTGTTCGGGTAGAAGGCGAAGACGGCCGGGCTGCCCGTGCTGCCGACCCTGCGGCCGCGGTACTCGCTGCCGACGGCCTCGCAGGCGTCCTCGATGATCACGAGGCCGTGCTTGTCGGCGATCGCGCCGAGCGCGTCCATGTCGCACGGGTAGCCGAACACGTGCACGGGGAGGATGCCGCGCGTGCGCGGCGTGATGGCAGCCTCGACGGCCGCGGGGTCGAGCACGAACGTGTCCGGGTCGACGTCGGCGAAGACCGGCGTCGCGCGCTCGTAGAGCATGCAGTTGGCCGAGGCCACGAACGAGATCGGCGCCGTGACGACCTCGTCGCCCTCGCCGATGCCGGCCGCGCGTACGAGCAGGTGCAGCCCCGCCGTGCCGCTCGAGACGGAGACCGCGTGACCCGCGCCGCAGAAGGCCGCGAACTCCTGCTCGAAGGCACGCGCATACGGCCCGAGGCCGAGGATGCCCGAGCGCAGCGCCGTGAGCACGTACTCCTCCTCCTGCGCCCCGATGTCGGGCCGCGAGAGCGGGACCTGGCGCGCCGCCTCGACCTTCACGCCTTGGCGGGCGTCGCGGCCGGGTAGTCCATGTACTCGGCCGAGAGCTCGGAGGTGCCTGCGGTGATCGAGAAGAACTCCGTCTGGATGCGCTTCGTGATCGGCCCCGCGCCGACGATGTGGTCGTCGACCGAGTGGATCGGTGTGATCTCGGCAGCCGTGCCGGTGAAGAAGACCTCGTCGGCGTTGTAGAGGTCGGTGCGCACGACGTCGACCTCGCGCACCTCGAAGTCCATGCTGCGCGCGATGCGGATGACCGTGTCGCGCGTGATGCCGGGCAGGCACGAGGCCGTCGTGGGAGGCGTCGTGAGCACGCCGTCGCGCACGACGAAGACGTTCTCGCCCGAGCCGTCGGCGAGGTAGCCGCCCTCGTTGAGCAGGATCGCCTCGTCGTAGCCGGAGTGCATCGCCTCCATCTTCGCGAGCTGCGAGTTGAGGTACTGGCCGCTCGCCTTGGCGGCCGCCGGCAGCGTGTTCTGGCCGATGCGGCGCCACGACGAGGTCATGACGCGCACACCCTTGTCGAGCGCCTCCTCGCCGAGGTAGGCGCCCCACGGCCAGACGGCGATCATCACGTCGACGGGGCAGGTCAGCGGGTTGATGCCGAGCTCGCCGTAGCCGCGGAACGCGAGCGGGCGGATGTAGCACGTGTCGAGGCCGTTGGCACCGATCAGCTCGTGCGTCGCCTGGCGAAGCTCCTCGGCGGAGTACGGCAGCTCCATGAAGTAGACGCCCGCCGAGCGCTCGAGGCGCTGCAGGTGATCCATCAGGCGGAAGACGGCCGGGCCGCGCTCCGTCGAGTAGGCGCGGATGCCCTCGAAGACGCCCGAGCCGTAGTGCAGGCTGTGGGTCAGGATGTGGACCTTGGCTTCGTCCCACGGGACGAGCTCGCCGTCCATCCAGATCTTCTCGGTCTTCTCGAACGGCATTAGATCCTCCCGGCGATCGCGTCGC
>DASXXY010000032.1:0-2013 GCA_036502805.1 Gaiellales bacterium
TCGACCACTTCAAGCGCATCAACGACACGCAGGGCCATCAGATCGGAGACGTCGTGCTGCGCGAGATCGCGCGCCGGCTCAAGGATGCGACCCGCCCCTGCGACGTGACCTCGCGCTGGGGCGGCGAGGAGTTCTGCGTGCTGCTCGACGAGATCGGCGACGACGCCGAGCTCGAGGCGCTCGTGGAGCGTCTGCGGGCATCGGTCTCGGCCTCTCCGATCCCGGTCGGCGGCAACGGCGCGGTGGAGGTCACTATCTCGATCGGAGCCGTGCGGCCGTCTGCCGAGTGCCACACGCCCGAGCAGCTGCTCGCGAGCGCCGATGCCGCCCTGTATGCCGCCAAGCGCGGCGGCCGCAACCAGGCGCGCATCGCCCGGGGTGCGCCGGCGCTCGTCCCGATCGACACCGCCGAAGGCCTCGAGGGCGTCGTGCAGGCGCTCGCCGCGGCCGCCTCGATCCGCGGCGGCGTGGCGCCGATGCACTGCGCCCAGGTGGCCGCGCTCTCCGTCGCCGTCGCCGTCGAGCTCGGCCTGCCGGCCGCGACGGTCGAGCTCGCGAGGCTCGGCGGCTGGCTGCACGACTGCGGCAAGGTCAGCGTGCCGAGCGACATCCTCGCGCATCGCGGCCCGCTCGACGAGCTGGCGCGCGAGCGCGTCCGCCACCACGCCGTCGCCGGCGAGGCGCTCGTGAGCGTCGTGCCGGGCCTGAGCGACGCCGCGCAGGTCGTGCGCAGCCATCACGAGCGCTTCGACGGCTCCGGCTATCCCGACGGTCTGGCCGGCGAGGCGATCCCGATGGCCGCCCGCATCGTCGGCGCCGCGGATGCCTTCGTGGCGATGACGGAGAGCCGCCCCTACGAGGGGCCGAGACGGCACGCCGAGGCGGTCACGGAGCTGCTCGCGGGCGCGGGCAGCCACTTCGACCCCGCGGTCGTGCAGGCCATCGTCGCGGTGCTCGAGCACGAGCGGCGCGGCGACGAGGCCAAGGCGAGCTGACGAGCGCGGGCGAGGCCCCTGCCGATGGGGCCCGGCCTCAGGTGGTCGCGGGTATGTTGCCGGCACCGCCGCGAACGCCGACGAGGGAGCGAGATGGGTGATGTCGAGCACAGCTTCGAGCCGACGCCGCGGCGCGTGCGCGTGCGCTTCGGCGGCGCCGACGTCGCCCAGTCGCAGGCTGCCCTGCTGATGATGGGCGGCTACAAGCCGCCGCTCTACGAGCTCTCCAACTACTACTTCCCGCGCGCGGACGTGCGCATGGACCTGCTCGTGCCGAGCGAGCACCGCTCGCGCTGCGAGACGCGCGGCGAGGCGACGCACTGGACCGTGCGCGCCGGCGGCCGCGAAGCCGTCGACCAGGCCTGGAGCTACGAGAGACCGCCGCCCGGCTGGGAGGGCATCCGCGGCTACGTGGCGTTCGGCTGGAACGCGATGGACGCGTGGTTCGAGGAGGACGACGAGGTCTTCGTCCACCCCCGCGACCCGCACCACCGCGTCGACGTGCTGCGCAGCTCGCGCCACGTGCGCGTGCGCATCGACGGCGCGCTCGTGGCCGACAGCGTGCGCCCGTGCGTGCTCTTCGAGACCGGCATGCCCGTGCGCTACTACCTGCCGCGCGCCGACGTCGACATGGGCGTCATGAGCGAGACCGAGACGCACACGCAGTGCCCGTACAAGGGCATCGCGGGCTACTACGCGGCCACGATCGCCGGGCGCCGGCACGAGGACATCGCCTGGACGTACCTCATGCCGGTGCCCGAGTGCCCGAAGATCGAGCAGCTCGTGTGCTTCTTCGACGAGAAGGTCGAGACCGAGATCGACGGCGTCGTCGCGACGCAGCCGGCGACGAAGTGGACGACCGGGATCCCCGACCGCGATCTCGTCTGACGACCCTCCGGAGGAGTTGCACATGCGCAGGCTGGACGACGACGAGATCAGGGCGTTCCTGACCGCGGGGACGCGCACGGGGAAGCTCGCGGTGGTGCGCCTCGACGGGAGCCCGATGGTCGTGCTGATC
>DASXXY010000033.1:0-1794 GCA_036502805.1 Gaiellales bacterium
GGCGCCCGCGCGCTCGGCCGCGTCGACGATCGCCTGCACGAGGTCGATGCCGTGGCTCGCGCGCTCGAGCACCTGCCCGCCGCCCGCCGCCTGGTTCGTGAACCAGGTGCGCCCCGCCGTCGAGCCGAACATGCGCACGGCGACGAGCCCGAGCTCGCGCCCGGCGAACAGCTCGCGCAGCGCGCCCACCCAGGAGACGGCGCGCCACTGGTAGCCGATCGCGCACACGGCGCCCGCGCGCTCGGCCGCGTCGACGATCGCCTGCGCGTCCGCGAGGTCGCGCGCGACGGGCTTCTCGAGATACACCGGCAGACCGCGCTCGAAGGCCGCCAGCGTGACCTCGCGGTGCAGGCGCGGCGGCGTGAGCACGAGCACGGCGTCGGGCCGCCCGCGCTCGAGCAGCGACTGCCAGTCGGCGAAGGCCTCGGCCCCCGTCGCGTCCACGGCCCACTGCAGGCGCGCGGGATCGGGATCGCAGACGCACGCGACCTCCTCGCCGAGCGCCTTCAGGCTCTCCAGGTGCGTCTCCGCGATCCAGCCGCAGCCGATCAGGCCGATCCTCATGCCACCACCTCGCCATTCCTGAGCACGGCGCGCGGACGCCCGCGCACCTCGGTTCCGTCCCACACGCTCGCATCGAGGCCCTCGGCGAGCGTCGCCGGCGTGAGCGTCCACCCCGGTCGCGGGTCCCAGACGACGAGATCGGCCGGCCGCTCGGCCGTGACCGCGCGGCCCGCGCACAGGAGCCGCACGGCGAGCGCGAGCGGCAGCCTGTCGTCGCGCAGCGCCGCGGTCAGGATCAGCGGCATGCGCGCCGCGATGCCCGGGCCGCCCGAGACGATCTCGTCGAACGCCGTCGCCGTGCGCGACCCGCGATGCCCGTGGTCGGAGCCGATCGCCGTCAGCGTGCCGTCGCGGATGCCCGCCCAGACGGCTTCGACGTGCTCGCGCGAGCGCAGCGGGGGCGAGACGACGCCCATCGCGGCGAGCGGCCCGGCGTAGACCGTCTCGTCGAGCAGCAGGTACTGCGGGCAGGTCTCGCCGATCACGTCCTGGCCGGCGGCGCGCGCACGACGGATCGCCGCCACGCCGCCGGCGGTCGAGACGTGGACGATGTAGACCGGCGCGCCGGCGAGGCGGGCGAGCGCGAGCGCGCGCTCGATGCCCTCCTCCTCCACGAGCGGCGGCCGCGAGCGGGGGTGGGCCGCGATGCCCGTATCGCCGGTCGCTCGCAGCCGCTCGCGCAGCACGTGGATCGCACCGGCGTTCTCGCAGTGCAGCCGCAGCCTGATGCCATGTGCGCGGCCCCAGAAGAGCGCGCGCAGGAGGATCTCGTCGTCGGCGTCCATGCCCAGCTCGCGGTAGGCGAGGAACAGCTTGAGCCCGCGCACGCCCTGCTCGGCGAGCGCCGCGAACGATGCCTCGTCGAGCGTCGCCGGCTCGTAGACCGTCGCGATCGGGTCGATCCGGCAGGCCGCGCCCGCGGCCAGGGCGTCCCAGCGCGCGCAGGCGTCCTCGACGCGCTCGCCCGGCTCCGGAGCTGCGTACGCCTCGACCTCGGTCGTGCCGGAGCGCAGCGCGGCGAGCGGCGCGGTCGCGAGGCCCTCGTAGACGTGCGCGTGCGGATCCACCCCGCCCGGCAGCACGTAGCAGCCGGTCGCGTCCAGCTCGCGCGCGGCGTGCGCCGTCTCGCCCACGGCCGCGACGCGCCCGTCCTCCACGAGCACGTCGGCGCCGTCCAGGACGCCGTTGCGCGTGACGACGCGCCCGCCGGCGATGCGGAGCGACGTCACG
>DASXXY010000034.1:0-7831 GCA_036502805.1 Gaiellales bacterium
AGCGCCGGCGAGGACGTGCCGCAGAAGTCGCACGACCAGTGCGCGTCGACCGCGCCGACCTCGGCGTCGGCAGGCCCGAAGCGCGCACGCGAATCCCCGTGCAGCGCGTATCCGGCGAGGCCTGCCGCGACGAGCGCGACCGCTGCCAGCAGCGCAGCGGCGAACCTGCCGCGCGGGCTCACGGCCCGTCGTCGCGCGCCAGGAACGCGCGCACGCGCTCGCGGTAGGGCTCGCGGTCGTAGCTGCGCACGAGCGCGCCCGCCATGCGCACCGGGTCGCCGAAGAAGAAGTACTCGTAGAGGCTCTGGCGGCCCGCGAAGGACGACATCGAGAGATCCCACGCGAGTCGGAAGAGGCGCACGCGCTCGGGCCCGTCGAGCGTCGCGGACTGGAAGTAGCGGGCCACGTCGTCGTGCGCGGCGCCCTCGACGTCGGCCTCGGTGGGGATCGCCATGAGGCCGCTCGCGCCGAACGTGCGCAGGATCTCGGGGAAGCGCTGGTAGGCCTTGGGGTACCAGTTGCGCGCGGCGTTGAGCGGCTCCCAGCGCGGCGTCATGACGCCGAACTCGTTGAGTTCGGCGCCGGTCTCGGCGGCGAGCACGAGCGACGCGATGATCTCGAGCGCCACGACCACCTCGGCGACCGCGCCCTGCACGTGCTGGAAGCCGTCGATGCCGATGCCCTCGGAGAGCAGCGAGACGAGGCCGAGCATCGCCTCGGTCTTCGCCGTCGCGCGCGTCGCGACCTGGTGGGTCATGTGGACGGCGGCGGACGTCTCGGTGTAGATGCCGTTGCAGAGCTCGGGGTGGCCGAGCAGGAAGCAGCGCTCGAACGGGACGTGGACGTCGTCGAACACGACGACGGAGTCCATCTCCTCGAAGCGCCCGCCGAGCGGGCGGTCGTAGGTCGAGGAGCCGTTGTCGAACGACTCGCGGCAGATGAAGCGCAGCCCGGGCGCGTCGCACGGGATGGCGAACGCGAACGAGTACGGGGCGTCCTCCTCGGTGCCCTTGAGCACGGTCGAGGGCATGACGAGCAGCTCGTCGGCGATGGGGCCGATCGTCGCGAGCATGCGCGCGCCGCTGATCACGACGCCGTTGTCGTCCTCGCGCACGATGCGCGCGGTGAGCGAGCCGCCGAGCTGCTGTGCGGCATCCTGGCTGCGGTTGGCCTGCGGCGTGATCAGCGTGTGCGTCGTCAGCAGATCGCCCTCGCGCACGAACTCGTAGTAGCGGCGCACGTTCTCGGCGAACGCGGGATCGCCCTGCGCGAACCAGGGCCCCGCCTCGCTGAGCGCCATCAGGCAGCTGTTGAGGTAGTCGCCGGTGCGGCCGAGCGTGCCGAGGCTGTGGTCGGCCCAGAGCTTCATGGCGCCGCTCCGGCGCTGCAGGTCGCCGATCGTCCTCGGCACCAGGAACGACATGCCGACGCGCTCGCCCGAGCTCGGCGAGTCGTAGGTCAGCGCGTCGCGCAGCGCCGGATCGGACTGCATCTCGTAGAGCTGCGCGTAGCTCCGCACGACGTTGCGGAACGCGGGGTGATCGGCGACGCCGCCCGTGAGCGTCTCCCCGTGGATCTGCACGTGCGTGCGCGCGGCTCGCAGGCCCGTGACGTACGCCTCGCCATTGCGTGCTCCCATGCTGCCTCCCGGGCAGTCGCGCCGCGCTCGCGGTGCGGTCAGACCTCGCCGTCGAGGTAGTCGAGCTGCGGGCTGCGGCGTACGATCAGCCGCGTCGAGCGGACGTTGACCTTGTCGGAATCGGGGTACTCGCACACGTCGAGCGGCTCGATCGTCGAGATCGCGAGGTAGACGAACGGCGCCTCGCTCGTGTTCGCGAACTGGTGCGCGATGCCGGTGGCGGCGGGGAAGGCGACGATGTCGCCCGGGCCTACCTCGACCAGCTCCTCGTCGCCGTCGGCGGTGCCCTGGCGCAGCGTGGCGTGACCCTCGAGGACGTAGAACGCCTCTTCCTCGGCGTGGTGGAAGTGGTACGGGTTGGAGCGCGCGCCGGGCTTGACGAGCGTGAGGTTGTAGCCCAGCCGCTGCGCGCCGGCGGCCGTCCCGATCTCGCGCGAGCCGGCGCCGAAGTGCCCCGTCGGGTCGGAGTAATCCTGGTAGGGGACGGTCAGCGCGTTGACGACGTTCGCGAAGCGCGTGCGCGGCGCGGGCTCGTCAGGCATCGCCGGCGGCCGCCTGCAGCGCCGTGCGCACGGCCAGGGCCGCCTCCTGCCCGCTCGAGATCGCGGTGTCGGTGTAGACGCCGCCGAGGTAGTCGCCGGCCAGGTGGATGCGACCGAGCGGCCGCTCGAGCGCGGGCTGCAGCGCGGAGCGCCCGGGTGCGGCGTACGGGAGCATGCGCGGGAGCTTGAGCAGGATTGTCTCGCTCACGATGCCCCGCGCCTCGGGGTAGATCGCGTAGAGGTCGTCGAGGAAGGCCTGCTCGACGACCGCGTCCGGCTGGTCGATCATGGCGAGCGCGGCGTGGCCCGCGCGATAGACCATGAGGCTGCCGCCGGGCGTGCGCACGGCGCTGCGCGGGCGCAGCACGTTGACGGTGTTGAAGAGCATGTTGAACGAGCGCTTGGGCGTCGCAAGGGCGTAGAGATCGTCCCAGGGCATGGGCCGCTGCTCGTTCGTCAGCATCGCCATCACGACCGTCGGGCCGTAGGGGATCGCGTTCAGCGAGCTGCGCGTGTCGTCGGGCAGGTCGCGCACGAGGCGCGCGGCGTCGAAGGCCTTGGTGGCGACGATCGCGTGCCGGGCGAGCACCTCGTGCTCGCTGCCGCCGTGCCGGTAGCGCACGCGCACGACGTCGCCCTCGGCTGCGACCTCCTGCACCTCGGCGTCGCGCACGATGCGCCCGCCGAGCTCGGTCGCGATGCCGTCGACGAGCGTTCCGGCGCCGCCGACGATGTTGCGCGAGAGCCCCCCGCCCGAGCTCCAGACGAGCGCGAAGTAGCCCGTCCCGGCGCCCTCCGTGATCTCCTCGGGCTCGGCGGTCGAGCGCGTGACGGTGGCGCGGAACATCAGGTCGGCGTCGCCGGGCAGCTCGCCGAGCCACTGCGAGAACGTCTGGCCGTCGCCGTGCGCGAGCAGGCGCCGGCGGATCTCGGCCGGCGACTCGCCCGGCCGCGGCGCGGCGACCTTCGCGTAGCGCGCCACGGCGATGCGCAGCCGCGCGCCCGCGCGCATGAGCGCGACGCGCTCGGCCCGGGCCAGCGGCAACCGCAGCGGGTAGAGCTCGGGGCGGCCGCCGACGAGCAGCTTGCCGTTGAGCTCGAGCGCGACGAGCCGGCCGGGCACGGGCAGCGACTCCACGCCGACGTCGGCGACGAGCCGGCCGGTCGCCGACCCGGGACCGGGGAAGACGTGCGCGCCGAGGTTCAGCCAGTACGGGTCGCGCTCCTCGCTGCGGATGCGCCCGCCCACGCGCTCCGCGCCCTCGAGCACCACGACATCCCGGTTGCGCAGGTCCCACGCCGCCGCGAGCCCGGCGATGCCGCCGCCGATGACGACTGCATCGCGGACGGGCCCGTGCTCGCTGCTGAGGGCGTCGGCCGGCAGGCCGCCGAGTCTAGCGCGCGCGGATGTTGTCTAGGTTGCCGCTATGGCGACTCCGGACGACACGCCGCGCGAGCAGCTGCTGCAGCGCCGCCTGACGCGCGCGCGGCTCGCGCTCGGCGCGCTCGGGCTGCTCGTGGCCGTGTGCGCGATCGGCGTCGGCGCAACCGTCTGGTACTGGCTCTCCTACCTGCGCGGCCCGTCGGACACCCCCTTCACGCGCGGGCCGTACCTGCTGCGCGTGACCGCCGGCGAGGCGGCGCTGCGCTGGCGGTCGCGCGGCGGCAAGCCGGTCACCGTGTCGGCGGTCGATCCGGACGGCGCGTCCGTCGCGGTGGAGGGCGGCGTCATCGGCGGCCTCCGGCCCGGCACGCGCTACTCCTGGTTCGCGAGCATCGACGGCACGGCGCATGCGAGCGGCAGCTTCGTCACGCCGCCCGTCGCGAGCGACCGCTCCGTGCGCTTCGCCGTGCTCGCCGACTACGGCTCGGGCAACGACGACGAGTGGGCCGTCGGTCGGCTGCTCGCCGCGCAGCAGCCCGAGTTCGCGCTCACGGCCGGCGACAACTCCTACCTCGTCGCCGCGGAGGTGCTGCTCGATCGCAACATCTTCCGCCCGCTCGGCGAGCTCATGCGCGGCGCGCCGCTGTACGTCTGCCTCGGCGACCACGACAACTTCTTCCCCGGCCCGGGGGCGATCGGCAGGGCCTTCGACCTGCCGGAGGGCGGGCGCTTCGTCGTGCACCACGGGCCGATCCAGGCCGTCATCCTCGGCGACGAGCCGAACGAGCCCGGCGCCATCGCGTTCGCGCGCGAGCACCTGCGGGAGGACGGGCCGACGGTGCGCTACGTCGTCTGCCACCGCCCGCTGCAGGAGGGCGACGAGATCCTGCCCGTGCTGCGCGCGGCGCGCGTGAACGCCGTCTTCTGCGGGCACCTGCACCGCTACGAGCGCCGCACCGTCGGCGGGGTGCAGACGTTCACGGTCGGCACCGGCGGGCAGGGGCCGGGCTCGCTCGCCCACACGAGGCCGACGGAGGGCGCGGACGTCAGCCTGCTCGAGATCGGCGCGCTGACGGTCGACGTCCGCCCCGACGGCATCGGCTACACGTACCTCGACAAGCACGGCGCGGTGCTCGACCACGTCGTCATCTGAGGCCTGGCGGACGCCGTGCGCGCGCTGCTCGTCGGCCTGCTCGCCGCCGGTCTCGCGGGGCTCGCCGCCGTCCCGGAGCGCCCGGCCCTGCTGATCGGGCTGGTCGCGCTGCTGCTGGCATTCCTGCTCGGCGCCTGCAAGCTCGCGATCGACCTCATCGAGCTCTCGGCCTCCGAGCTCTCGGCGGACGCGATCGCGCTCGTCGCCGTGGCCGTCGGGCTGACCCAGGTCACGACCGCGAGCCGCACGCTGATCGGCTCGTTGATCGGCCTCGCGCTCGTCGCGCACGCGCTGCCGCTTGCGCTCCGGCGCAGGCCGGCCGCGTAGGATGACGAGGTGTCCGCATCGCTTGACATCGCCCCCGACGCCGCCGGCCTGCGCGTCGCCCGCGTCGAGCTCGCCGCGGCGTTCCGCGCCGCCGCCCTCCACGGCTTCAACGAGGGCATCGACAACCACTTCAGCCTCGTCGTGCCGGGCCGGCCGGACGCGTTCCTGCTCAACCCGTACGGCCCGCACTGGTCGGAGCTGCGCGCGAGCGACCTGCTCACGATCGGCCTCGACGGCGAGCGCCTCTCGGGCGAGGGCGAGCTCGACGCCACGGCCTTCACGATCCACCTCGGCGCGCACCGCGCGCGGCCCGACGCCGCCTGCGTGCTGCACACGCACATGCCCTACGCGACGGCGCTCGCGATGACCGAGGGCGGGCTCGACACGCGCGCGAGCCAGAACGCGATGTACTTCCACGGCCGCGTCGCGCGGCTCGCCTACGGCGGGCTCGCCGAGGCCGAGGAGGAGGGCGCGCGCATCGCCGGCGCGCTAGCCGACGGCATCAGCATCATCCTCATGGACAACCACGGCGTGCTCGTCGTGGGCGAGTCCGTGGCCGACGCCTGGCATCAGCTCTACTTCCTCGAGCGCGCCTGCGAGGTGCAGGTGCTTGCGCAGTCGACCGGCTCGCGCGTGCTCCAGGTGCCCGAGGACGTGGCGCAGCACACGGCCGCGCAGTTCCGCAGCTCGGGCGGTCAGCCCGAGCTGTTCGCCGCGGTGCGACGCGAGCTCGATCGCGTCAATCCCGGCTACGACCGTTGACGCACGACCTCGTCGTCCGCGGCGGGCGCGTGCTCGGCGCACACGGCGAGGCGACGTGCGACGTCGCGGTGGACGACGGCCGCATCGCAGCGCTCGGCAGCGGCCTGCACGGCCGCCGCGAGCTCGACGCCGGCGGTCTCTACGTGCTGCCGGGCGCGATCGACGGGCACGTGCACATGCGCACCGAGCGCCCTCGCTGGGTCTATGACGACACGTTCGCGAGCGGATCGGTCGCGGCGGCGTTCGGGGGCGTGACGACGTTCATCGACCAGGCGCAGGTCGAGCCCGGGATCCCGCTCGTCGCCGGACTCGAGGCGCGCATGGACGAGGCCGCCGGCGAGTGCGTCGTCGACTACGGCATCCACGTGAACCTGCGCGAGGCGAGCCGCGAGCGCATCGCCGAGATCCCCGAGCTCGTCGCGCGCGGCTGCCCGACGCTCAAGCTCTTCATGGCCTACGAGGAGTTCCGCCTGCCCGACCCGCTGATCCTGGCGGCCATGCAGGAGCTCGCGCGCGCCGGCGGCACCGCCATCGTGCATGCCGAGAACCAGGACCTGATCGACGAGCTGGAGCGCGGCATCGCCGCCGGCGGCCGCAGCGACCGCCGCTCGCAGGCGCTCGCGCACCATCCCGCGCTCGAGGGCGAGGCGGTCTACCGCGCGCTCGCGATGGCCCTCATCGCCGGTGTGCCGCTGCTCGTCTTCCACCTCACGGCCGCCGAGGCGGTGCGCGAGCTGGAGGCCGCGCGCGCCCGCGGGCAGGCGGTCTACGGCGAGGTCTGCCTGCCCTACCTGCTGCTCGACGAGGACGCCTACGACGTCCCGGTCAGCGGCCCGGCGCTGCCCACGGGCCCGCCCCTGCGCGACGCCGAGCACGTCGGCGTGCTCTGGGACGCGCTCGCGCGCGGCGCGATCGACATCGTCTCGACCGACCACGGACCGCGCCGCACGCAGCGCGACGACGACGGCGGGGTCAGCATCCCGCCGGGGACGAGCGGCGTCGAGGTGCGCCTCGCGCTGATGCACTCCGCAGGTGTCGCCGCGGGCCGGCTCACGCCCGAGCGCTGGGTCGACGCGTGCTGCACGAGGCCCGCCGAGGTGTTCGGGCTGACGCGCAAGGGCCGGCTCGAGCCGGGCTACGACGCCGACATCGTGCTCTTCGACCCCGCGCGCCGCGTCACGCTCGCCGCTGCCGGCCTCCACTCCGCCGTCGACCACTCGACCTACGAGGGCTGGGAGGTTACGGGCGCGCCGGTCGCCACCGTCGTCCGGGGCGAGGTCGTCGTCGCGGACGGCGAGCTGCAGGTCGAGCCCGGCCACGGGCGCTTCGTCGCGAGGGAGGCACGCCGGTGATCCGCACGGTCGTCACGGCCGACTACGCCGCGCTGAGCGAGGCCGCGGCCGATGCCATCGCGGCCGTCGTCGCGCGCGTGCCGGACGCCCTGCTGCTGCTCGCCACCGGCGACACCCCGATGGGCGCCTACACGCTGCTGGCCGAGCGGCGTGCTCGCGGCGAGCTCGACACCTCGCAGCTGCGCGTCGCGCAGCTGGACGAGTACGCGGGCCTCGCGCACGGCGACCGGCGCTCGCTGCACGGCTGGATGGAGCGCTCGTTCCTGACGCCGCTCGGCATCTCCGAGGGGCGCACGATCCGGCTCGACGCGGCGCTGCCGGCCGAGCGCGCGTGCCGCGAGTACGACGCCGCGGTCGCCGCGGCGGGCGGCTTCGAGCTCGCGATCCTCGGCCTCGGCCCGAACGGCCACCTCGGCTTCAACGAGCCGCCGGTCGCGGCCGGCGCGCCCACGCGCCTCGTGCCGCTGACACCCGCGAGCATCGCCAGCAACGCCCGCTACTGGGGCGACGAGTCCGACGTGCCGGTGGACGCGCTGACGTGCGGCCTCGCCTCGCTGCTCGCCGCGCGTCAGATCCTGCTCGTCGTCTCGGGCCCGCACAAGCGCGAGATCCTGGCGCGCACGCTGGACGAGGCGCCGAGCGAGGACGTGCCGGCCTCGTGGCTGCAGGCTG
>DASXXY010000035.1:0-4423 GCA_036502805.1 Gaiellales bacterium
GCATCTAGGTGTACTCGACGCCCGTGCCCGCGGCGATCTCGCCGACGCGCCAGGCCTCGTACCCGGCGGCGGCGCAGGCCGCGAGCGCGGCGTCCACCTCGCCGGCGGGGACGATCGCGACGTAGCCGAGGCCGCCGTTGAAGACGCGCCGCATCTCGTCGCGCTCGACGCCGAGCTGCGCCAGCCACGGCAGCACGGCCGGCACCGGCCAGAGGCGCTCGTCGACGCGCGCGCCGAGGCCCTCCGGGAGTACGCGCGGGAGATTGCCCGGCAGGCCGCCGCCGGTGATGTGCGCCATCGCGCGCACGTCGCAGGCCGCGCGCAGGGCCGCGGCGGCCTGCGCGTAGATCACGGTCGGCGCGAGCAGGTCGCCCGGCGCGTCGGCCGGCGCGGCGCCGGCGCGCTCGAGCAGCCGCCGCACGAGCGTGAAGCCGTTCGAGTGGACGCCGCTCGAGGCCAGGCCGACGATCGCATCGCCCGCCGCGACGCGGCCGCTGTCGACGATGCCGTCGCGCTCGACGATGCCGAGCGCGAAGCCGGCGAGGTCGAGGTCGTCCGCGCCGTACATGTCGGGCAGCTCGGCGGTCTCGCCGCCGAGCAGCGCGCAGCCGGCCTGCCGGCAGCCGTCGGCGACGCCCTCGACGAGGTCGGCGACGCGCTCGGGATCGAGCCGCCCGACGGCGATGTAGTCGAGGAACAGCACGGGCTCCGCGCCGCTCGTGAGCACGTCGTTGACGCACATCGCGACGAGATCGACGCCGGAGTCGCGCAGCCGCCCGGTCGCGCGCTGGAGCATCAGCTTCGTGCCGACGCCGTCGGTGCCCGCGACGAGCACCGGGTCGCGATAGCCGCCGGCCGAGACGAACCCGGCGAAGCCGCCGAGATCGCCGAGCACGCGCGGCGTGCGCGTCGAGGCGACGGCCCGTTGCAGGCGGCCGACGACGGCGTCGGCGGCCTCCAGGGAGACGCCGGCCTGCGAGTAGGTCAGCGGCTCGCGGGCGCTCATGCGCGCACGGGCTCGCCTTCGAAGCGCAGCTTGCCCTTGGCCTCGGGAACGGCGACGGGGTAGTTGCCGGTCAGGCAGGCCCGGCAGAAGCGGTCGGCCGGCCGCTCGATGGCGGTCTGCAGCCCCGCGAGCGAGAGGTAGGCCAGCGAGTCGGCGCCGAGCTGCTCCCTGATCTCCTCGAGCGTGCGGCCGGCGGCGATCAGCTCGTCCTTGGCGGCCATGTCGACGCCGTAGTAGCAGGGCGAGATGATCGGCGGGGCCGAGATGCGCAGGTGCACCTCGCTCGCGCCCGCGGCGCGCATCATCGCCACCAGCTTGCGCGTCGTCGAGCCGCGCACGATCGAGTCGTCCACGACGATCAGGCGCTGTCCCGCGATCACGTGCGGCAACGGGTTGAACTTGAGCCGGACGCCGTGGTCGCGCAGCGCCTGATCGGGCTCGATGAACGTACGGCCGACGTAGCGGTTCTTGATCAGCCCGTCGGCGAACGGCAGCCCCGCGGCGCGCGCGTAGCCCTTCGCGGCCGGCGTGCCCGAGTCGGGCACGGGGATCACGACGTCGGCCTCGACCGGCGCCTCGGCCGCGAGCTGCTCGCCCATCCGCTCGCGCTCCTCGTAGAGCGTCTGGCCGTCCATCTTGGCGTCGGGCCGGGCGAAGTAGATGTGCTCGAAGACGCACATCGTCTCGCGCCGGCGCGCGGGCACCGCCTGGATCACGCGCGAGCCCTGCGAGTCGCAGATCAGCAGCTCGCCGGGCTCGAGCTCGCGCACGGCGGTCGCGCCGATGATGTCGAGCGCGGGCGTCTCCGAGGCCACGACGGTCGAGCCGTCGAGGTCGCCGAGCACGAGCGGCCGGATGCCGTCGGGGTCGCGGAAGGCGAGCAGCGTGTCCTCGCTCAGCACGACCGCCGAGAACGCGCCGGTGATGCGCTCCATGGCGTGCACGGCACCCTCGGCGAGCGTGCCCGGGTGGTTCGCGATCAGCGCGCAGATGACCTCGGTGTCGGACGTCGAGGCGAGCTTGACGCCGCGTTCCTGGAGCTCCGCGCGCAGCTCGTTCGTGTTCGTGAGGTTGCCGTTGTGGCCGAGCGCGACCGTGCGCCCCGGGCGATGCGCCACGATCGGCTGCGAGTTGACCCAGTGCGCCGAGCCGGTCGTCGAGTAGCGCGCGTGGCCGATCGCCGCGCGGCCGGGGAGCGCCTGCAGCTTGCCCTCGTCGAAGACCTGCGCCACGAGGCCCATGTCGCGCACGGTGAGCACGCGGCGGCCGTCCGAGACCGCGATGCCCGCGCTCTCCTGCCCGCGGTGCTGGAGCGCGTAGAGCGCGAAGTAGGCGAGCCGGGCCACGTCGCGGCCGGGCGCGTGGATGCCGAAGACGCCGCACATCAGCCGGCCGCCATCGCTGCCGGGAGCGTGCTCTCGTAGGCCTCGCGCGCATCGTCGAGCGACAGCTCGAGCGCGAGCTCGCCGCAGCGCACGGCGAGCGCGGGGCCGCCGAGCGCGCCGATCCGCTCGCAGGGCACGCCCGCGGCGTCGCAGGCGTCGGCCAGGCGCTGCTCGTCGCCGGCGGCCACGCTCACGATCGCGAGCCCGCAGCACTCGCCGAAGACGACCGCGGCGGGCGTGCTCTCGCCGGCCTCGAGCGTGACGTCGAGGCCGCTGCCGGCCGCCAGCGCGAGCTCGGCCAGCGCGACCGCGAGCCCGCCGTCGGAGACGTCGTGGGCCGAGCGCACGAGGCCCGTCGGCGCGAGCTCGGCGAGCAGGTCGCAGAGCCAGCGCAGGGCCGGCAGGTCGACCTCGGGGATGCGCCCGGCATTCGCGCCCGTCTCGAGCGCCTGCCACTCGGAGCCGTCGTAGGCCGGCGTCCAGGTGCCGAGCGCGAACAGCGAGCCCGTGCCGTCGGCCGGCGCGAGCGGCAGCGCGGAGGATGCGCTCGCGAGCACGCCGACGCAGCCGACGACCGGCGTCGGGTGGATCGGCTTGCCGCCGCTCTCGTTGTAGAGCGAGACGTTGCCCGAGACGACGGGCGTGCCCAGCACCTCGCAGGCCTCGGCCATGCCCGTGATCGCCTCGCGCAGCGCGTAGGCCGTGCCCGGGCGCTCGGGGTTGCCGAAGTTGAGGCAGTTCGTCACGGCGGCCGGCTCGGCGCCGCTGCACGCCACGTTGAGCGCGGCCTGGGCGACGGCCTCGGCGCCGCCGCGGCGCGGATCGAGCGCGACGCGGGCGCCGTCGCCGTCGAGCGCGACGGCGATCGCGCGGTCGGACGGCGTCAGGCGCACGACGCCCGCGTCGCTGCCCGGGCGGGCGACCGTGCCGGAGCCGACGACCTGGTCGTACTGCTCGTAGACCCAGGTCTTGGCGCACACGTTGGGCGCCGCCAGGAGGCGCAGCAGGAGCGCGCGCGGATCGCCGATCGCGGGCACGTCGGCGACGGGGATCGCCTGGTCGGCGAGGCTCGCCGGGCGCTCGGCGTGGAGCGGATAGCGGGGCGCGTCGGCGAGCGACTCGGCGGGCATGTCACCGACCTCCTCGCCCTCCCAGAGGCAGCGCAGCCGGCCGTCGTCGGTGACGTGGCCGATCGCGGTGCAGGGCAGCTGCCAGCGCGAGCACACGGCCTCGACCTCGGCCAGGCGCGCCGGCTCGACGATCGCGGCCATGCGTTCCTGCGACTCCGAGATCATGATCTCGAACGGCTGCATGCCCTGCTCGCGCAGCGGCACGCGGTCGAGCTCGAGCGCGATGCCGACGCCGCCGCTCGCCGCCATCTCGGACGTCGACGACGCGAGACCCGCGGCGCCCAGGTCCTGCACGGAGACGACGAGGCCGAGCGCGGCCAGCTCGAGCGTGCACTCGATCAGCTTCTTGCCCGTGAACGGATCGCCGACCTGCACCGTCGGGCGCTTGTCCATGTCGGTCTCGTCGAGATCCTGCGAGGCCAGCACGCTCGCCCCGCCGATGCCGTCGCGGCCCGTCGTGGCACCGAACAGGACGACCAGGTTGCCGATGCCCGTCGCACTCGCGCGCACGAGCCCGTCGGCGCGCAGCAGGCCGATGCAGAGCGCGTTGACGAGCGGGTTCTGGCGGTAGGCGGCGTCGAAGACGGTCTCGCCGGCGACGTTCGGGACGCCGACGCAGTTGCCGTAGCCGCCGATCCCGCGCACGATCCCGCGGAACAGCTCGCGCGGGCGCTCCTCGTCGAGCGGCCCGAGCCGCAGCGAGTCGCCGAGCGCGATCGGGCGCGCGCCCATCGCGAAGATCTCGCGCAGGATCCCGCCCACGCCCGTGGCGGCGCCCTGGTAGGGCTCGACGGCCGACGGGTGGTTGTGGCTCTCGACCTTGAACGCGACCGCGAGGCCGTCGCCGACGTCGATCACGCCGGCGTTCTCACCCGGGCCCTGCAGCACGCGAGGGCCGTTGC
>DASXXY010000036.1:0-1878 GCA_036502805.1 Gaiellales bacterium
CTGGGGGATCTCCGCGCTGATCGGGCCGCCGCTCGGCGCGCTCCTGACCGGCACGCTCGGCTGGCGCTTCGTCTTCTGGGTGAACCTGCCGGCGCTCGCGCTGATGCTGACGCTCGGCTACCTCGGCCTGCGCGGCCGCCGCCCGCCGGCCGCGCTGGGCACGCCGTTCGCGCTGCTCGGGCCCGCGCTGCTCGGGCTGACCGTGCTCGCGCTCCTGACCCGCCCGCTGCTGGCGATCCCGGCAGGCATCGCGTTCGCGGTCAGCGAGTGGCGCACGAACCTCCCCGTCGTGCCGCGCACGGCGTCGGGGCGCGCGGTCTGCGTGATCGCGCTCGCGAACGGTCTCACGTTCCTCGGCGTGGAGGCGTTCGTGCCGCTCGACCTGCAGTCCGGCATCGGCTGGTCCGTCTTCTGGGCGTCGACACCGCTCGTCACGGCGGCGCTCGGCTGGACGGCGGGCTCGATCGTCGCCGCGCGGATCGCGCGCTCGCTGCGCGCGCAGATCGCCGCCGGCTCGCTGCTCGTCGGGATCGGCGGGGTGCTGTCGGCGCTGCCCGTCGGCGGCGGCCTGCCGATCGCGATCGGCTACACCCTCTCGGGGCTCGGCATGGGCTACGCGAGCCCGGCCCTGTTCGTCGCGGTGCTCGGCGACGCCCGCGGGGCCGAGGGGCGCGAGACGGCCGCGCCTCCGGTCGCCCGCAACGTCGGCGCGACGATCGGGATCGCCCTCGGCGGCGCGCTGCTCGTGCGCGTCTCCGCGCACGGCACCCTGCAGGCCGCCGAGCACGGCATCGCGCCGCTCTCGTCGCTGCACTGGGCCGCGCGCGTCATCTACCTCGTGCTCGGCGCCTGCTCGCTCGTCGCGCTGCCCGCCGCCCGCTGGCTGCGGCAGGAGCGGCGCGTGGAGGTCGCGGGCTAGCTGCGGAGGTCGTCCGGCACGGGCCGGCCGGCGAGCGCGGCCTCGACGTTCGCGACGGCGCGCAGCGCCATCCGCTCGCGCGTGTCGACGGTCGCCGAGCCGAGGTGCGGGACGAGCACGACGTTCGCGCGCTGCTTGAGGCCGGGGTGCACGACCGGCTCACGCTCGAACACGTCGAGCCCGGCGCCGGCGATCACGCCCTTGTCGAGCGCGCGCACGAGCGCCGCCTCGTCGACGATCGCGCCGCGCGCCGTGTTCACCAGGAACGCGGTCGGCTGCATCTTCGCGAGCGCCGCGGCGTTGATCAGGTGCTTCGTGCCGTCGGTCAGCGGGCAGTGCAGGCTGACGATGTCCGAACGCTCGAGCAGCTCGTCGAACGTCACGTAGCGCACGCCGAGCTCCTGCTCGAGCGCCTCCGAGGCCCGCTCGGGCTTCCAGTAGATGACGTCCATGTCGAAGCCGCGCGCACGGCGGACGACCGCCTTCGCGATCGCGCCGAGCCCGACCAGGCCGAGCGTCGAGCCCCACGCATCGCGGCCGAGCATGAAGTCCCAGCTCCACGACCAGGGGCGCCCGGCGCGGATCAGGCGGTCGCCCTCGACGATCCGCCGCGGGGTCGCCAGGATCAGCGCGAACGCGAGGTCGGCGGTCGTCTCGACGAGCGTGTCGGGCACGTTCGAGGCGGCCACGCCGGCAGCCGCGCACGCCTCGACGTCGATGTTGTCGAAGCCGACGGCGAAGTTCGCCACGATCTTGAGGTTCGGTCCGGCGGCGGCGAGCAGCGGCGCGTCGACGCGGTCCATCGGCATCGTCACGAGCGCGGCGGCACCCGCGGCGGTCTCGTGCAGCTCCTGCACGGTCAACGGGCGCGGGTAGCTGCTCACCCACACCTCGCCGAGCGCGCCGAGGCGCTCGAGCGCGATCTCGGGCAGTGCACGCGTGACGATGATCTTCACCAT
>DASXXY010000037.1:0-5160 GCA_036502805.1 Gaiellales bacterium
CAGGAGCTCGGGATGCTGACGGGCGAGCCGTCGCCCGCGCCCGCGCCGACGGTCTCGCGCCGCTTCGCGTGGCTCTACGCGCCCGAGGCCGGCTGGTGGCGCTGCGACGTGCAGCCCGGCGAGGAGGTCGCGGCGGGGCAGCCGCTCGGGGCGATCGAGGATCTCTTCGGCGACGAGCGACACGTGATCGCGGCGCCCGAGGACGGCATCGTGCTCTTCCTGACGTCCGTGCCGGCCGTCGCCCGCGACGGCATCCTGTGCGGGCTCGGCACGCGCCGCGCGCCCGCCTGATCAGCCGGTCGGCGGCGTCTGGAACATCGCGTAGGACTTGCGCACCGTCGCGCGGATCTCCCAGCGCCCGCGCCAGCCGTCGGGCACGAAGAGGATGCTGCCCGGGCCGATCGCGTGCCGCGTGCCGTCGCGCTCGTCGACGATCGTCGCGTCGCCCGCGGCGAAGTGCATGAGCTCGCAGTAGCCGTCGCGCGCCGAGGCGAAGCTGCCGGGCGTGCACTCCCAGATGCCGGTGCGCACCGTGCCGTCGTCGGAGAGCTCGAGCGACGCCGCGCTGGCGCCGCTCGGCGGGTCGGCCCCCGGCGGCCACGGCGCGGGTGCGCCGAGCGTCGCGCTGAGGACGTCGTGCAGCCCCGCCCCTGCGCGCGGACGGTCGTCTGCTGTCATGCCGTCGCTCCTCCCGGCCGGCGCCTGGGCTCCGGCTCGCTGCTCGGCCCGACGTGCTCGTCGAGCCAGGTCGTGAGCGGTCGCGCGGCCTGCCAGGTGCCGGCGACGTGCGCGAGCGCGTCTGCGCGCGCGATCCCGCGGCGGCCAGGGATCCGCCGCCCGGCGATCAGCGCGGTGTGGCGCAGGAGGACGATGCGCGGGTGGTCGCGCGCAACGCCGCGCGGCGTGCCCGTGAGGCTGGATCCCACGACGTCGAGCCCGCCGGCACGCGCATCCGCGACGGCGGCGGCGAGCGCGCTCCCCGTCGCATCGTCGGCCACGGCCGCGCGGAACCGCGCCAGCTGGTCGCGCGCCAGCCGGTGGTAGCCGGAGCCGGCGTAGAGACCCTGCGACGAGAGCTCCGCGTAGAGGCCGGCCCTGGCCTGGTCCGAGCCCGCCAGCACGCCGTAGGTGCGCGACTTGTAGGGCGTCTTGTCGGGCGTGAAGCGCAGGTCGCGCTGCTGGCGGAAGACGCGCGAGGCGCCGCCGAGCCGTGCGCCGAGCTCGTCGAGCAGCGCCTCGAGCGCACCTCTGACGTCGTGCTCGTAGCGCTCGCGCGTGGCGGTGAAGTAGGCCTTCGAGTTGTCGCGCTCGAGGCCCTCGAACCATGCGAACGTCTCCGCTCGAAAGCCCTGGAAGCTCTCCGCCGCTGCCGCTGCCGCCGCGCTCACGGCTGCACCGGGCCGCCGCGCACCGCGCGCGCGAGCAGGTCGTCGAGCTCGACCGGCGTCGGTCGCCGCGGCTGTGCGGGGAGGTCGGGCAGCGCGGCAGCAGCCACGCGCGTCGCGTCGTCCTGCGTCATGCCGAGCGCGACCAGCCCCTCGGGGATGCCGACCTCGCGCGCCAGCGCGGCGAGGCCGGCGGCCGCGTCGTCCGTTCCGAGCGCCCGCGCGATCTGATCTGCGGCGCGCGGCGCGGCGGGCAGCAGGAAGGCCGCGCTGTAGGGCAGGAGGATGGCGTGGAGCTCGGCGTGGGGGAGGTCGAGCATGCCGCCGATCACGTGGCAGAGCTTGTGGTGCAGCGCACCGCCTGCGGCGAACGCCTCGCCCGCGAGCCAGGCGCCCGTCAGTGCCGTCGCGCGCGCCTCGGGGTCGCGCGGCGTGCGCTGCGACCGCGGGATGCCCTGCGCCAGCAGCGCGATGCCCTCGCGCGCGGCGATCTCCGTGAGCGGCGTGGCGTTCGGGCCCCAGAGTGCCTCGACGCAGTGCGCGAGCGCGTTCATGCCGCTCGGCCCCGTGATCTCGGCCGGCAGGCCGTAGGTCAGCTCGGGGTCGTAGAGCACGAGCCGCGGAGCCACGGCGGCCGACTTCCCGGTCGTCTTGCGACCATCCTCCGTGATGCCCCAGACGGTCGTCAGCTCCGAGCCGGCGTACGTCGTCGGCACCGCGGCGATCGGCAGGTGCTCGGTCAGCGCGACCGCCTTCGCGAGCCCGACGGCGGAGCCGCCCCCGATCGCCACGACGCAGTCGGCTGCGAGCTCGCGCGCCCGGGCGCGGGCGTCGGCCGCCAGCGCGGCGGGCACGTGGACGCGCACGCCGATGCTGCTGCCGCCGGCGCCGAGCGTCGCGACGAGGCGCTCGGCGTGCGCGGCGTGCGTGCGGCCCGCGATCACGAGCGGGCGCTCCCAGCCGAGTGCCGCGAGCTCGTCCGCCAGCGCGGCGACGCTGCCGGCGCCGAAGACGACGCGGCGCGCGGGGGTCTCGTGCACGACCGTCATGCCCGGTATCCAATCCGATCGCGGGCGCCGGGAGTAATCGTGACGTCCCGCTCGCGAGTCTGTGTCGGTCTCGCCGAGCGGGGCAGCCTCACCCTCACGAGATCTGCGCGCGGTCGGTCGTCGTGTACGGCCTGCCGTCGGGCGCCGCGTCCCAGCGCATGACGTGCTCCATCACGAAGCCGCCCATCAGGCTCGTCATGTCGAGGCCGTTCGGGCCGTCGTCCTCGAGCGCCTGCCACTCCGGGCTCGCCATCGTCTGCTCGTAGGCGGCGCGATCCTTGAACCAGACCTCGACGCAGCCGTCGTAGCCGAGACCCGCGCCGGCGTGCTCGGCGTCGACGGCGCCGATGAAGTGGTTCTGCACGTAGCGCAGCATGCCGAGGTTCTTCAGCGCGATCACGCTGTGCTCGTTGAGCCACCAGCGGCGCACGTCCTCCGGATCGCGGTCGCCGCGAAACCGGAACAGGAAGATCACCTTCACCATCGAGCCGCTCCTTCGTGGGGTTGCGGCCGACCCTAGCGCGTGCGGCGAGTGCTCAGCCCTCGCCCGCGAGCGCGGCGCGGTGGATCAGGCCGGGCACCTCGCTGCGCGAGACGGCGAAGTACACGGCCACGATCGCGTCGAGCGCGAAGGACGCATCGGGGCTCACGAGCGCGAGCAGGAGCGCCGGCACGTAGACGGCGCTCGCGATCAACGACCGCCGCGTGCCGGCCGGGAACGCCGGGCGCGCGGGCTCCGCGACGAGCTCGGGATGGAGCAGCAGGTAGCGCCAGTTCGCCGTCATCGCGAGCGACAGCAGCAGCATCGTCGCCGCGTACAGGACCGCGACGGTGCGGGCGGCCGAGCCTCCGTCCGTCACGTACTCGGCCGCGAGCGCCGTCGGCCACGGGATCAGCGACACGAACAGCAGGAAGACGAGCGTGCGCTCGAGGAAGCGCCGGTTGACGTAGCGGACGGCGCTCATCATCCCGTGGTGCTCGATCCAGAGCACGCCGACGATCACGAACGAGACGAGGTACGCGACGTAGCTCGGCCACGCGTGCAGCAGGTCGTGCGCGAGCCGATCGGAGCCGTCGGGACGCGGCAGGTCGAGGACGAGCAGCGTCACCGCGATCGCGAAGACGCCGTCGACGAGCGCATGCAGGCGGCCGGGACCCATGTCCCCGCAGTTCGCCCGCGGTGGCGCCGAACCTCTCGCGCCGCCGCGGGCTCGCCGTCACTTGACGGCGATGACGTCGAGCGTGCGGATGTCGGGATCGAGCGCGAGCAGGTCGCCGGCGACCTCGCCGAGCGCCTTCGGGATCTCGCCCTCGAGGTGGGCCTGGCGTGCCTCCTCGGACGCGAACGTGTCGAAGATGCCGAACGTCGATTCGCTGATCTTGAACGCGTACCAGGTGACGGTGCCGCTCTCGGCCGCGGCGATCGCGCGCCCGCCCTCGAGGAAGGCGGCGAGCTCGTCGCTGCGGCCGGGCTTGGCCTCGAGCAAGGCGAGGATTCCGAGCGTGACGGTCATGGGAGCTCCTTTGGCGGCGGGGGTTGAGCGAGGTGCCCGCGGGTCTGCGGGCGCAAACGGGCCACGTGGCACTCCTCGCCGCTGGTGCCGCGTTCTGGCCGCCGCTGGCGGCGCCGGCGCCTCGGGAAGCGAGGAGGCATCGCAAGTGGCACTCGCCGTGAGTGCCACTTGGGGTTCCGCGCGTCTCGCAAGTGGCACACGCGGCGAGTGCCACTTGGGCGTCCGCACAGCGCGAACGGCGGCCGCTACGGCTGCCATCCGCCCCGACCCGTGTAGCCTCGACGGCGATGACCGACCTCCCGATCCCCACGCTCACCGACGTCCTCGACGCTCGCCGGCGCATCGCCCCGTACCTGCGCCCGACGCCGCTCTACGCCTACCCCGGCCTCAGCGAGCTCGTCGGCACGGACGTCTGGGTCAAGCACGAGAACCACCAGCCGGTGGGGGCGTTCAAGGTGCGCGGAGGGGTCAACCTGATCTCGCAGCTGACGGCAGAGGAGCGCGGCCGCGGCGTCATGGCCGCATCGACCGGCAACCACGGGCAGTCGGTGGCGTACGCCGCGCGGCTCTTCGGCACGCCGGCCGTGGTGTGCGTGCCCGAGGGCGCGAACCCGGTCAAGGTCGCCGCGATGCGGGGCCTCGGGGCCGAGATCGTCGAGCACGGGCGCGACTTCGACGAGGCGCGCGAGCATTCCGTCGCGCTCGCGGCCGAGCGCGGCGTCCGCTACATCCACTCGGGCGACGAGCCGCTGCTGATCGCCGGCGTGGGCACGAGCACGCTCGAGATCATCGAGGAGCAGCCGGGGATCGACGTGATCATCGTGCCGATCGGCGGCGGGAGCGGTGCGGCGGGCGCCTGCGTGGCCGCGAAGGGCGTCCGCGACGACATCGAGATCATCGGCGTGCAGGCGGCCGCCGCACCCGCGGCGTACCACTCCTGGAAGGCGCGCGAGCTGCGCGAGGACTCCATGGGCACGTTCGCGGAGGGCCTCGCGACGCGCACGGCCTTCGCGCTGCCCCAGCGCATCCTCTGGGAGCAGCTGGACGACTTCGTGCTCGTCTCCGACGACGAGATCCGCACGGCCATGCTGCGCCTGATCGAGACGACGCGCAACCTCGTCGAGGCCGCCGGCGCGGCCTCGCTGGCCGCGGCGCTGAGCCTGCGCGAGCGGCTCGCCGGCAAGCGCGTGGCGATCGTCTGCAGCGGCGGCA
>DASXXY010000038.1:0-2336 GCA_036502805.1 Gaiellales bacterium
CCTATACGGACGGATTGACGCAAAGTGAGATTGCAGAGCGTCTCGACCTGCCGCTCGGCACCGTCAAGACGCGGACGCGCAGCGGGCTCGCCCGCCTCGCCGAACACCTGGAGCGGGCGCAATGAGCGACCAGCTCGAACCCGAGCTCGAGCGCGTGGCACGGATGCTGGCGGATGCCGGCCCGCTGCCCGACGCCCCGGCGAGCCTGCGCGAGCGCACCCTGGCGATCCCGGACGGCCGCACCAAGGAGCCGGACGGCGTCGTCCCCATCGCCGACCGCGCACGGCGGCGGCGACCGCGCCTGCCCGTCATGCTCGGCATCGCCGCGGCCGTCGCGGCGATCGTGATCGTCCCGACCGTCGTCGTCCTGCACGGCGACGACGGCCCGAAGAACGTGGCGCTCGACGCGCGGCCGTTCGCGCCCAAGGGCTCGGGCACGGCGACCGTCGCGAACCACGGCGACGGCAGCGCGACGATCGCGATGCGCGTCTGGGGCCTGCCACAGCCGGGCACCGGGCGCACGTACGAGGCCTGGCTCGGGCGCACCGGCGACCGGCGCGCGCTCGGCACGTTCAGCGCCTCGGCCGACGGCACGGCGAACGTCAGCTTCAAGCTCTCGCGCGCCGAGCTCAAGGCCTACCAGTGGGTGTGGGTCACGAGCGAGCCGAGCGGCGGGAGCTCGCAGCCGAGCCACCAGACCGCACTCTGGGGCGCACTGACGTAGTTAGGCTTGCGGCGATGGCCGCAGCCTCGCTCAACGTCCTCGACCACGGCTTCGTGCGCCTCGATGCGGCGCTCGCCGACGACCTCTCCGTCGTCAACGCGGCGCGCGTGTCGTTCGGTGCGCGCGTCGAGGAGATGGACGACCGCAGCGCGGGCCTCGTGCGCTTCCTCATGCGCGAGCGCCACGGGACGCCGTTCGAGCACAACCTCTTCCGCTTCCACATCAAGGCGCCGCTGTTCGTGACGCGGGAGTGGCAGCGGCACCGCGTGGGCTCCTTCAACGAGCGCTCCGGCCGCTACTCGGAGCTGCCCGACGAGTTCTACGTGCCGGCCGCGGCCGACGTCCGCACGCAGGTCGGCAAGCCCGGCGCGTACACGTTCGAGCCGGTGGCCGACGAGCTCGCCGAGCAGGTGCGCGAGAGCGTCGCCGCGAGCTACGCCGAGTCGTACGCGCGCTACCAGGCGCTGCTCGCGGACGGCATCGCGAAGGAGGTCGCCCGCAGCGTCCTGCCGGTCGGCCTCTACACCGAGTTCTACTGGTCGCTCAACGCGCGCTCGCTGATGAACTTCCTCTCGCTGCGCAACGCCGAGACCGCGCAGCGCGAGATCCGCCTCTTCGCCGCAGCCGTCGAGACGCACTTCGCGGCCGCGATGCCGGTCACGCACGCCTCGTTCGTCGCGCAGGGACGGATGGCTCCCTGAGCGCCCGCCCGCGCCGCGAGCTCGAGGTGCAGGAGCTCGGCGGCGGCGTGCACCGCGTCACGCAGCCCCTGCCCTGGGCGCTCGACCACGTCCACTGCTACGCCGTCGACGACGCCGACGGCTGGACGCTGATCGACTGCGGCCTGGGCACCGCCGGCACCGGCAGGCGCTGGGAGCAGGCGCTGACGCTGCTCGGCGACCCGCACGTGCGCCGCATCGTGATCACGCACTACCACCCCGACCACATCGGGGCGAGCACGCGCCTCGCGGAGCTCACGGGCGCGCAGGAGATCGTCCAGGGACGGATCGACCGCGCGCTCACGGAGCGCACCTGGATCGATCCCGAGTCGGGGCCCCGCTTCGCCCGCTTCCTGATCGCGAACGGCATGGCGCCCGCCGATGCCGAGCGCTCCGCCGGCGAGGAGGACGAGCTGCCGCTCGCGCCCGTCGAGCCGACGCGGCTCGTCGACGAGGGCGACGTGCTCGAGCTCGCCGGCGAGCCGTTCGAGGTGCTCGTGCTGCCGGGCCACGCAGACGGGCACATCGCCCTGCTCGGCAGGCACAGCGGCAGGCTCTTCGGCGGCGACGTGCTGCTCAACGAGATCACGCCGAACGTCGGGCGCTGGGACGACAACGAGCCCGACCCGCTCGGCCGCTACCTGCACACGCTCGTGCGCATCCGCGAGCTCGCGCCGTCGGTCGTCTACCCGGGTCACCGCAGCGTCGTCGAGACGCCGGCCGCGCGCGCGCTCGAGATCGCGATGCACCACGCCGAGCGCCTCGACGCGCACGAGGCGGCGCTGCGCGACGGCGCCCGCACGGCCTTCGACGTGGCGCAGATCGTGTGGGGCGGTCGGCTCGGCTTCCACGAGCAGCGCTTCGCCGTCGCCGAGGCGCTCGCGCACATCGAG
>DASXXY010000039.1:0-5088 GCA_036502805.1 Gaiellales bacterium
CTCGTCGGCCGCCTGGCTCGCTGACGCGCCCGGGAGGTGCCAGAATCGAGGCGTGTTCCAGCTCGAGCAGCCGATCGAGACCGAGCGCCTGACGCTGCGCGCATTCCGCACCGAGGACGTGGATGCGGTGCACGACACGCGCTCGCGTCCCGACGTCGTGCGCTACCTCTACGGCGACGTGCAGACGCGCGAGCAGGTCGAGATCACGATCGCGGAGCGGCTCTCGCAGACGAGCCTCGCGGAGGACGGCGACGTGCTCGCGCTGGCCGCCGAGCGGCGCGCCGACGGCCGCGTGATCGGCGACCTCACGCTCGCGCTGCGCAGCGTCCATCACGGGCAGGTCGAGATCGGCTTCGTCTTCCATCCCGACGCCCAGGGCCAGGGCTTCGCCCGCGAGGGCGCGAGCGCGCTCCTCGAGATCGCCTTCGGGCCCGTCGGCGCCCACCGCGTGTACGGGCGGACGGACGGCCGCAACGACGCCTCGGCCGGCCTGATGCGGCGCCTCGGCATGCGCCAGGAAGCGCATTTCCGCCACAACGAGCTGTTCAAGGGCGAGTGGGGAGACGAGCTGTACTTCGCGATCCTGGCCGACGAGTGGACGCGCTGAGCGACGCCTACGGGTGCGGGCGCAGGCGGTCGAGCACCTTGTCGACGACGCGGCGGTCGGCGTGCAGCGCGATCCCCGCGAGCGCGAGGGCGTCGGCCGGCACGGCGGCCACGGCGGCCCGGTTGGCCGCGTCGTGCGGCGTCGCGAAGAGCTCGTGCGTGAAGATCGCGAGCTGCTGCACGGCGCGCGCCAGCGCGCGCTCGTAGGCCCGTCGGAGGCCGGCGGCATCGGCCGCGTAGACGAGGATCGGCTGCCGGCACATCGGCAGGTAGCGGTTGCCGGACGCGTCGACATACGGCTCGCCGACGAGCTCCGGGTCGCCCGCCGCGAGTCCGCTCATGAGGAACGCCGTCACGTTGGCCTTCTGCCACACCGCCAGCGACTCGTCGAGCACGATCGCCACCTTGGTCTCGAAGCGCACGCCGTCGCCGGTCACGTGCGCAGCATGTCGCGCTTGCTCGCAGTGCGCCGGCGCCGCACCCTCAGCTCGCGAAGTCCGGCATCGCGTCGCGCGCGTTGTCGGCGCGGCCCTTCGGCTCCTCCCACTCCTCCTGGCGGCCGAGCGCCGTCATGTCGAGGAACGCGTAGGCGCCCCCGAGATCCTCCGTGCCGCGCGCGTACACGGAGTACGTGTGGAAGACGTCGTCGCCGTCGCGCAGGAAGCAGCTGAAGCCCGGCATCTCGTACGGCTGCTCGGCCGTCACCATCCACGCCATCCGCTCGCCGGCCGCCTCGAGCTGCGCGCGCGAGCGGTAGTTGATCTCGAGCGGTGCCACGGACTCGTCGATCGTGGCGTGGAAGTCGTAGTTGAAGTCGCTGCCGAGCGAGGAGTACCAGGGGAACTCCCAGCCCTTGCGCGCCTTGTAGTCCTCGAGCGTCGCGAGCGGTGCGCGCGAGACGGCCGCGAACGTCGTGTCGCGGACGTGCAGGTGGCGCAGGAGGCCCGGCGCGAGCTCGTCGACGCCGGCCGAGCAACTCGAGCAGCCGTCGCTCCACGACGGGTCGAACATGAAGTGCTGCACGAAGAGCTGGCGCCGGCCCTCGAAGAGCCCGGCGAGGCCCACCTCGCCACCCGGGCCCGCGAAGACGTACGGCTTCTCGATCCGCACCATGGGGAGGCGGCGGCGGTCGGCGTTGAGCGCGTCGCGTGCGCGCGTCAGCTCCTTCTCGCGCTCCAGCAGCTGCAGTCGCGCGTGCATCCACTCGTCTCGCGTCGCGATCTCGGGCAGGCTCATCTTCGACCTCTCTCGGTTGCCGGCGGCTTTCAGATTAACGACTGCCGCCTGGGCGAAAACTCATCGCCCTTACCTGCGAGGTCATCGACAGCGGCGGCCCGGCGACGCACCCTTGAGCTCGCAGGCCGCCACCGGGGCGGCCCTTCATGAGAGGCACGGACATGAACGACGCACCCGCACTCGTCGCGCGCTACCTCGAGACCTGGAACGAGACGGACGACGCGGCGCGCCTGGCGGCCGTCGCCGGCGTCTGGGCCGAGCACGGCACCTACACCGACCCGCTCGCCGACGTCGCCGGGCACGACGCCATCGCGGGCCTCGTGGGCGCCCTCCAGGCGCAGGTGCCGGGCCACGTCTTCCGCCCCGTCGAGCAGAGCATCGATTCCCACGGCAGCGTCCTGCGCTTCCAGTGGGAGCTCGTGCCCGCCGCGGGCGGCGAGCCGCTCGCCGTCGGCTTCGACGTCGCGGCGACGGCGGACGACGGCCGCATCGCGACCGTCATCGGCTTCCTCGACAAGGCCCCGGGGGCCTGACGCCGAGGCTGCGGGGCGCGGGTGCCCGACGGCGCCCGCGCCCGCTGCGGCCGTCAGGACGAGCGCTGCTCGAGAGCTGCGAACGCGAGCCCGGTGGCGACCGCGTAGACGAGGTGGTGGAAGGCGTCGATCGCGACCTCGACGGGGTCGCCGTCCCAGGCCGGCGGTGCGAGCTTGAGCGAGGGGAGCATGGCCTGCGAGGAACCCCAGACGGCCGCGAAATGCGCGGCCGTGCCGGCCTGGCCGTCGAGCCCGGCGGCCTGCAGGAGCCCACGAGCCGCGCCCCAGGACGTGCCGTACGTCCAGTGCACGACGTTCGAGAAGCGCGCCTTGCCCTCGGGGTTGCGCGGCTGCACGCCGAGCACCTTGCCGGCGGCGTCGGAGGGCGTGAAGCTCGGCTCACGACCGCGCAGCTTGGCCTCGAGCGTGCTCGACACCGTCATCGCCGCCGTCCCGGCGGCGCCCGCGAAGAGGCCCTTGCCGACGGCTCCCGCCAGATCACCGATGCCCACGACCTTCGACCCCCTCGCGTTGACGCAACGGGGCACCTTCCCCACTCTGCCGCTTCCTACGCCCGGCGGCTCGCTCGGCGTCGAGAAGTCGGCCATCGCGAGCGTGACGTCGCGCTCGCCGTGGTAGGTGCCGGTCGCGAGGCCGAGGCCGACGAGGCGGAGCTCCGGGGTGAGGATCACGCGCCGGTGCTCGGGGCTGTCCATCCACGCCGACAGCATCCCGCGGGGGTCGCGAACGTCCCCGAGCCGAACGACGGGATCTCGCCGACCTCGCTGCGCGTGACGTAGAGGTGGATGCGCGCGTCGGCAGGGCTCACGGCCCGTCGTCGCCGCGCAGCCAGGCGGCTCCGCGCGCGTACAGCTCGGCGAGCTCCGGCCCCTCGAGCCCGGGCATGTCCGCCTTGACGTCATAGCCGACCTGCGTCTGCAGGTAGGCGAGGTGGCGATAGCCCTCCGGGAAGCGCTCGAGCAGCGCGCGGTCGAGCGTCAGCCGTGCGGACGGATCCACCGGGTCGAGGCGATCCTTCTCGTAGATCGGCTGGCGCAGCACGAGCCCCCAGCGCTCGCCGCGCTGCTCGAAGAAGTCGTAGAAGCGCCCGGTGCAGACGACGTCGCAGAGCACGCCGTGCAGCTCGGCGCGCTGCGAGATCGTCATCTTGGTCTGGCTGACGGCCCGCCGGCCGGCGACGTCGATCGAGCAGCCGCCGAGGAAGTGCAGGATCCGCACGCCGCGCGCCCAGCCCGCGCGGTTGGCCTCGATGAAGCCGTCCGCGCTGCCCTGGAACCACGTCGCCTGCATGCGTCCGTCGTCGTGCCAGACGGTGCGCAGCCGCTCCCAGTCGCAGGCGTCGCGCCAGATCGCCCAGGCTTCGACGAGCTCGCGGATCGTGCGTCGGGACTCGGCCTCGGAGCTCATCGCAGCGAGCGTAGAGAATCCACCGCACACGCGCCAGGCGGCGCGCGCAGCGGTTCTCTAGGCTCAGCGGTGCGAACGGATGGCCACGGCCGGAGGGCTGCGATGAGGATCACTGCTGCGGTGACGGAGAGCGCGCGCGCACCATTTGCTCTGCAGGAGCTCGAGCTCGGGGAGCTGCGCCCGGACGAGGTGCTCGTAGGCGTCGCCGCCGCGGGCATCTGCCACACCGACCTGATCATGCGCGACCAGTGGTATCCGGTGCCGCTGCCGGCGGTGCTCGGCCACGAGGGCGCGGGCGTCGTCGAGCGCGTGGGCTCGGCCGTGACGCTCGTCGCGCCCGGCGATCGCGTCGGCATGAGCTTCGACTCGTGCGGCCACTGCCCGACCTGCCGCACCGGCAGCCCCGCCTACTGCCACGACTTCTGGGCGCACAACTTCGCGGCGACGCGGGCCGACGGCACGAGCGCGCTCTCGCGCGACGGCGAGCTGATCCACGCCCACTTCTTCGGCCAGTCGTGCTTCGCGACGCATGCCGTGGCGAGCGAGCGCAACGTCGTCGTGCTGCCGGACTCGATCCCGCTCGAGCTCGCGGCGCCGTTCGGCTGCGGCATCCAGACCGGCGCCGGCGGCGTGCTCGACGCGCTCGCGGTGCCCGCCGGCAGCACGCTCGCAGTCTTCGGCACCGGCGCCGTCGGACTCTCGGCCGTCATGGCCGGCGCGATCGCGGGCTGCACGACGATCGTCGGGATCGACCGCAACCCGGTGCGCCTCGCGCTCGCGCGCGAGCTCGGCGCCACGCACGTCGTGGATGCCACGGAGCAGGACGCGGGCGCGGAGATCCGGCGCCTGACGGGCTACGGCGCCGACTTCAGCATCGAGACGACGGGCGTCCCGGAGGTGCTGCGCCAGGCCGTCGACTGCCTCGCTCCGCGCGGCACGTGCGGCTCGATCGGCGCCGCCGCGATGGGCACCGAGGTCTCGCTCGACATGAACGTCATCCTCACGGCCGGCCGCGCGCTGCGCGGCATCGTCGAGGGCGACAGCGTCCCCCGCTCCCTGCTCCCGCGCCTGATCGCGCTCTGGGAGCAGGGCCGCTTCCCCGTCGACCGCCTGATGACCTTCTACGACTTCGACCAGATCGAGCAGGCCGCGCGCGACGCCGAGGAGGGCCGGGTGATCAAGCCCGTGCTGCGCATCGCCTGAGGCGCGGGCCTCTGGCGTCGTCCTGCGGGAACGTCCAAGTGGCACTCGCCGTGAGTGCCACTTGGGGTTCCGCGCGTCTCGC
>DASXXY010000040.1:0-7595 GCA_036502805.1 Gaiellales bacterium
AGCGGCCACGCAGCCGCGGCTCGAGCGAGAGCGCGCCAGCCGGCGTGCGCACGAACAGCTCCGTGCGGTCGGGCCGCAGGTCGAACGCCTCGCAGTGGACGTCCGCGCGCTCGCTGTCGACGCCGAAGCGGAGCTCGGCCCCGAGCCGCGCGCCGTAGGCGTCGTCGGCGTTGACGGCGCGCGGGAAGCGGCCGTCGAAGAGCGTCGCCTTGGTCGCGAAGTACTGCTCGAGGTCGCCATGGAAGTCGAGGTGGTCCTGCGAGAGGTTCGTGAAGCCGACGGCCGCGAATTCGGTGCCCACGAGGCGGCGCTGCGCGATCGCGATCGAGGAGGCCTCCATCGCGCACGTCTCGTCGCCCGCCTCGAGCATCCAGCGCAGCGCGCGCTGCAGGTCGGGCCCCTCGGGCGTCGTCAGCCCGGCCGCCTCGCGACGGCCGCCGATGCGCCGCTCGACGGTGCCGAGCAGGCCGCACGGGCGCTCCGCGGCGTCGAGAATCGCTGCCAGCAGCATCGTCGTCGTCGTCTTGCCGTTCGTGCCCGTGACCGCGACGACGTCGAGCTCGCCGCTCGGGTGGCCGTAGAGCGCGTCGGCCAGCAGCGCCATGCCCGCCCGCGCGTCAGCGACGACGATCTGCGGGACGCCGAGCCGCAGCTCGCGCTCGACGAGCAGCGCGACGGCGCCGTTCGCGACCGCCGCGGGCGCGTGCTCATGGCCGTCGGTGCGCGCTCCGCGCAGCGCGCAGAACAGCGACCCGGGGCCACAGCGCTCCGAGCGGTAGGCGACGTCCACGACGTCGACGCCGGCCGTCGCGCCGACCACTCGCGAGGCGACGCCCGCGTCCATGCACAGCGCGGCGAGCTCCACGGAGGGTGAGCTTAGATGGTCGGGCTTCAGCCTGACCCCTCCCGAGCCGAGCCGCTAGCGAAGCTCGGCGGGGCGATCCGGCGGCACGCGCAGGATCTGCAGGATGCCCTGCGCGATGTCCTTGAACGTCGGCGCGGCGACGTCGCCGCCCTCGAGGTTCGCGGTGCGGCCCTTCGCGTCCTTGGGCTCGTCGACCATGACGAGCGCGACGAAGCGCGGGTGCGTCGCCGGAGCGAAGCCGACGAACGACGTCTGGTACTGGCACTTCGCCTTGTACGGATCGCAGTAGGTGCCGTCCTTGGGGTTGTACTTCGGGGTCGTGCCCGTCTTGCCGGCGACGCTGTAGCCGGGGACGCGCGCCGCGACGCCGGTGCCGTTCGGGAGGTCGACGACCGCCGTCAGCATCGTGCGCAGCTCGGCGGCGACATGCCTGCTGACGAGCGGCTTCGTCTTCCAGCCCGTCGTCGCCTTGCCGCCGATCGCCGCCGTGATGTGCGGCTGCTCCCACACGCCGCCGTTCGCGACCGAGCCGTAGAGCGCCGCCATCTGCAGCGGCGTCACGGCGATGCCCTCGCCGATCGGCACGTTGAGGATGCCGGTGCCGTACCAGTGATCGTCCTTCAGCACGTCGCCCTTGCGCTCGCCGGGGAGGTCGACGCCGGTCGGCTTGCCGAACCCCGTGAGGTGGATCCACTTGCGCAGGTTCGTCTCGCCGAGCTTCTTGTCGGCGATCGTGATCGTGCCGACGTTCGAGGAGTGCGCCAGGATGTCCGTGGCCGTCCAGTTCTCGATCGGGTGGTAGTGGGCATCCGGAATCGAGCGGTTGTACTTGGTGTACTTGTAGGGCACCCGGAACGGCGTGTCGGGCAGGATCTTGCCCTCCTGCAGCGCGCCCATGAACGTCACGAGCTTGAACGTCGAGCCGGGCTCGTAGAGGTCGGTGATGGCGCGCAGGCGCCACTCGTCCGGGTTGCCGGCGCGGTAGCCGGCCGGCGGGACGCCGGGCGCCGAGGCCATCGCCAGGATGCCGCCGGTGCGCGTGTCGAGCACGACGGCGGTGACCGCCTTGGCGTGCCAGTCCTTCTTCGTCTGTGCGATGCGCTTCTGCACGAGCGACTGGATCTGCGAGTCGAGCGTGAGCTGGATCGCCTTGCCCGGCTTGGGCTCGCGCACGTGCAGCACGCGCGCCCAGTGCGTGTCGCCGTTCGGGCGGTCGTTGGCCTTCGAGATCGACGCCAGGCCGTCGCGTGCGCTGAGCGCGTCGTTGCGCGAGAGCTCGACGCCCGAGAGGCCGTCACCGCTGACGCCGACGATCTGGGCGCCGAGGCCGCCCTTCGGGTAGACGCGCCGCGGCTCGGGCTGCTGCTGGATCACCTTCGACTTCACGAGCGGGCCGAGCACGACGTCCTTCGTGATGCGCGTCCACACGGACGGGTTGATGCGGCGCGCGACGAACACGAACTGCGCGCTCGCCCCCATCCACTTCTCGATCTGCGCGGGCGTCGTCTTCGTGTAGATCGAGAGCCGCTGCGCGAACCCGCTGCGGTCGCTCACGCGCGCCGGCCAGACCCCGACCGTGACCGCCTGGTAGGAGAGCGCGAGGATCTGACCGCTGCGGTCGAGGATCGGCCCGCGCGGCGCCCACAGCGGCACGGCGACGCGCTGCTGCGCCTCGGCGGCCTTCGCGAGCGAGCCGCCGTCGAGCAGCTGCACCTGCACGGTGCGCGCGCCGAGCGCGAGCATCGCGGCGCACACGACCGTGAGCATCAGGCGGATGCGGCGGTCGGAGCGGCGTGGCCCCGAGGGCCGGCGCCGGGGACGCTCAGTGGCCAAGCGAGCCCGTCTGCACGACATCGGGCGGCGCCAGCACGAGGCCCTGCTTGGAGGCGCGCTGCGCGAGCACGCCGGGCGCGGCCTTGCCGGCGAGCAGTCCGCGCAGCTCGCTGTTCGAGCTGACGACGTGGCCGCGGTGCGCCTGCAGGTCGCCGCGCTCGCTGTTCAGCCGCAGCACGGCCACCTGCAGCGTGACGATTCCGATCAGCACGGCGGCGCAGGCGACGATCAGGACGGCCGAGGTGAAGCCGACGCGCGCGGGCGCACGACGGGCGGAGCGCTGCGCCGAGCGCTCGCGCGAGCGCGGTGCGGCGACGGCGCTCATGCGAGCTCCTTCTGGACGACGCGCAGGCGGGCCGAGGCGGCGCGCGGGTTGACCGCGATCTCCTCGCCGTGCGGCTTCACGGCCCGGCTCGTGACGAGCCGGAACTCCGGCGTGCGGCCGCAGCCGCAGACCGGCAGGTCGGGTGGGCAGATGCAGCCCTTGGCCGCCTTCACGAAGCGCTGCTTGACCATGCGGTCCTCGAGCGAGTGGAACGAGATCACGGCCACGCGGCCGCCGGGCTGACACAGCTCGAGCGCGCTCTCGAGGCCGTCCTCCAGCTGGCCGAGCTCGTCGTTGACGGCGATCCTTAGCGCCTGAAAGACGCGCTTGGCGGGATGCCCGTGGCCGAAGCGCGAAGGCGTCGGGATGGCGCGCTTGACGGTCGCGACGAGCTGCAGCGTCGACTCGAACGGCGCGCGCGCCCGCTCCTGGACGATCGCGCGGGCGATCTGGCGCGAGAAGCGCTCCTCGCCGTAGCGGCTGAAGATCTGCGCGAGGTCGCGCTCGGCCCACTCGTTGACGAGCGTGGCGGCGGTCTCCTCGTCGCTCGGGTCCATGCGCATGTCGAGCGGCGCGTCCTGCGTGTAGCTGAAGCCGCGCTCGGGCTCGTCGACCTGCATCGACGACATGCCGAGGTCCATCAGGACGGCCGCGGCGTGGAGATCTTCGTCCAGCAGGCGGCGCAGGCACGACGCGAACGCGCCGTGCATCGGCCTGATCCGCACGCCCGTGCCGACGGTCGCGCGCAGGGCGTCGACGTACGGCTGCGTGCTCGGGTCGCGATCGATCGCGACGAGCTCGCCGCTGCCGTCGAGGTCGCGGGCGAGCAGCCGCGAGTGGCCGCCCGCACCGAACGTGCAGTCGACCACGCGCTCGCCCGGATGCACGTCGAGCAGCGCGCCGACCTCGCGGGCGAGCACCGGGACATGCGCGTCAGGGCTTGGACTGAGCAAGGCGTTCGGCAACACTCTCGGCGCTCCCTTCGAACTCGGCGAGCTGGCGGCTCCAGGCTTCGCGGTCCCAGATCTCGAGCCGGTTTCGCAGGCCGGCGATGACGATGTCCTTGTTCAGCTGTGCGTGCTGCAGGAGCGGCGCGGGCAATGCCACGCGGCCCTGCCGGTCGAGCTCGCCGGAGTGCGCGCCGCCGAACAGGTAGCGCTGCATGATCCGGCCCTCGCGCGAGAACCCGTCGAGGCGGTCGACCTGGTCGTTCACGAACGAGTCCCAGCTGTCGGGCGACCAGACCGAGACGCAGCCGTCGAAGCCGCGGGCGCAGACGACGCCGTCCGCGAAGTGCTCCCGCAGGCGCGCGGGCAGCGTGACGCGGTTCTTGTCGTCCAGCCGTTGCTCGAACTCGCCGAGGAGCACACATTTCCCCTGACCGCGCCCGGATCGGCGCATGACCTCCCAATGCGCACCACTTTACCCCACCACTCCCCACAATGCAACACCAAGATGCGATGTTCGCCCACTCACGGCCAGCCTGCGCGCACGCCGTCGCGAACGCGCCCGGCGGCCCGGCCGAGCGCACGCAGCGGCCGGACGCGGCGCGTGCGGTGACGAGCGCTGCGTACGCGCGCTGCGGTTTGCGATCCGCCCGGCGGTCGGCGGCGCGCGCCGCGGCGGCTCAGGTGGCCGAGCGGAGCGGGCCGACGTCCGAGAGCGCCTGCAGGCGGTTCTGGGCGTCGAGGGCCGCGACCTTGTAGGCCTCGGCCAGCGTCGGGTAGTTGAAGACGGTGCCCACGAGGTAGTCGACGGTCGCGCTGGCGCCCATCGCGACCTGGCCGATGTGCACGAGCTCCGTCGCGCCCGTGCCGAGGATGTGCACGCCGAGCAGCGTGCGGTCGTCGAGCGACACGAGCAGCTTGAGCATGCCGTGGCTGTCGCCGAGGATCTGGCCGCGCGCGAGCTCGCGGTAGCGCGAGACGCCGACCTCGTAGGGCACGCCCGCCTCGGTCAGCTCCTCCTCGGTCTTGCCCACGAACGAGATCTCGGGGATCGAGTAGATGCCGATCGGCAGCAGCTCGCCCATCGCCTCGACGGGCCGGCCGAGCGCCGACAGCGCGGCGATGCGCCCCTGCTCCATGGCGGTCGCGGCGAGCGCGGGGAAGCCGATCACGTCGCCGACGGCGTAGACGCCCTCGGCGCTCGTGCGGTAGCGGTCGTCGACGGCGATCTGGCCGCGCGAGTCGGTCTCGACGCCGATCCCCTCGAGGCCGAGCCCGGCGGTCGCGCCCTGGCGGCCGGCCGAGTAGAGCACCGTCTCGCCGGCGATCCGCTTGCCGCTCTTGAGCATGATCAGCGCGCCGCTCTCGTGCCGCTCGACGGCCTCGACCGTCTCGCCGAGGCGGAAGACGACGCCGAGGTCGCGCAGCGAGAGCTGCAGCGCGCGCACGATCTCGGAGTCGCAGAACGGCAGCAGCTCGCGGCGCGTGTCGATGACCGTGACCTTCGTGCCGACGGCCGCGAACATCGACGCATACTCGATGCCGATCACGCCGGCACCGACGACGACGAGCGTCTGCGGGATGCGCGTGAGGTTGAGGATGCCGTCGGAGTCGAGGATCGACTCGTCGTCGAACTCGATCGCCGCGGGCCGGTTCGGGCGGCTCCCGGTCGCGACCACGATCGCGCCGGCGTCGACGACCTGGCGCCGGCCGTCGGCGGAGGTGATCGCGACGGTGTCGCGGTCGACGAACGTCGCCGTGCCGTCGAAGAGCGTCACGCGGTTGCGCGCGAGCTGGTCGCGGATGACGTCCGACTCGCGCTGGCTGACGTCGGCCGAGCGCGTGCGCAGGTCGTCCATCGTGATGTCGGCCTTGACGCGGTAGCTCTGCCCGTAGATCGCGCGCTGGCTGAACCCGGTCAGGTACAGCACCGCCTCGCGCAGCGTCTTCGACGGGATGGTGCCGCTGAAGACGCTGCAGCCGCCGAGCTGCGTGCCCTCGACGAGCGCCACGCGGCGGCCGAGCTTGGCAGCCTGGATCGCGGCCTTCTGGCCCGCCGGCCCGCCGCCGATCGCGAGCAGATCGAAGTGGGCAGTCGCCGCGTCGTGGTTCATGGTCGCGCTCACGAACGCTCAGTGTGGACGATTTCGCGGCCGGCGTCGTTGCCGGGTGGTGAAAATGCGCGCGCGGCGCGCCCGGCCGCGTTAGTAGAGCGCCGCGGCGAGCCGCTTGCGGATCGCCATCGCGAGCGGGTCGGCGTCCCCCAGCTCGGCGAACGTGCCGACCATGACGCGGCGGACGCGGATGCGCGTGTCCCCGCTCGTGTCCGGGATCGCCTCGAGCAGCGAGCGCAGGCCCGCCTCGTGCTCGCCGCGCGCGAGCGCCTCGAGGCCGAGACGCGCGACCGGCGGTGCGTCCGCATCGCCTGCGAGCTCGCTGCGGGCGAGCAGGCCGTCCGCCTCGCGGTCGTGCTCGACCGGCTTGAGCAGCGCCAGCGCATCGTCCTCGCGGCCGTCGGCCAGCAGGATGCGCGCGAGCTGCACCCGCACGTCGGCGCGCGCGGGCTCGAGCTCGACCGCCTGGCGCAGCGACTGCTCGTCGCCGGCGGCGAGCAGGGCGTCCGCCTCCTTCGGCACGAGCCCGGTGACGAAGCGCTCCACGATCGCGGGCGGCTGCGCGCCCGTGAACTCGTCCACGAGCTCGCCGTCGCGGAACGCCTTCACGTTCGGGATGCCCTGGATGCCGTAGCGGCGCGCGATGGCCGGGTTCGCCTCGATGTCGATCTTGACGAGCTCGACGGCGCCGTCCGTGGCGGCCACGGCCTTCTCGATCACGGGCGCGAGCGCGTGGCACGGGCCGCACCACTCGGCCCAGAAGTCGACGAGCACCGGAACGCTGCGCGAGCGCTCGATGACCGCCTGCTCGAACCCCGCCTCGTCGACGTCTGTCGCCATTCCGCCCGCAGCGTAAGGGACATCGGCGGAGCGGTCGCGAGTACGATCGCAGGCGGTGGCCGAACTCGAGACCTACGACGAGCTGGCGATGCCGCGCGGCGCGGAGGTGCTCGGCGTGTTCGTGAACGGCGTGCCGCTCACGGCCGGCGACGGCTACGAGGTGCTCGCGGACCGCATCCACCTGAAGGACGCGGTCAGCCGCCGCACGTCGGTCTCCACCGTCGGCAAGGTGCTGCTCTCGCTCGGCATCGGCGTCTACAACAAGGGCGACGTCGTGGACGTCCAGCTGCGCGGCGCCAACGGGCAGACGCAGGTCGTGCGCGGCCGCCGCTTCGGCGAGCAGCCGCCACAGCGCTAGCGATCTAGACGCCCGCGAGCAGGCTGAGCGCCTGCGAGCCGAGCACGAGCACGAGCGCCGACGGCACGAGCGTGACGGCGACGACGAGCGCGATCTTGGGGCCGGCCGCGGCGGCGCGCTCGCGCACGCCGAGGCGAGCGAGGTCGCGCTGCAGCGCGGCCTGCTCGCCGAGCGTCGCCGCAAGCGGCGAGCCGAGCTCGTCCGCCGAGGCGAGCGCGTGGCCGGCGCGGTCGAGCTCGCGCGCGGGCACGCCGCCGAGCATGCGCAGCACCTCGCGCCGCGCGCGCGTCGAGCGCAGCTGGGCCGCGCAGAC
>DASXXY010000041.1:0-7039 GCA_036502805.1 Gaiellales bacterium
GCGACGTGCCGATCCACTCGGTGCGGCTCCCGGGGCTCGTCGCGCACCAGGAGACGCTGCTCGGCGGCGAGGGGCAGCTGCTCACGATCCGCCACGACGCGATCTCCCGCGAGGCCTTCGCGCCGGGCGTCCTGCTGGCCGTGCGGCGCGTGCGCGAGCTCCCGCCGGGCCTCACGGTCGGCCTGGAGACGTTCCTCGCGCCGTAGAGGGGCGCGGCCCGGCCCGCGCGTGCGCGCCCGGCTCGCACGGGTTCGCGGCGGTGCTCGAGGTCGGAGGACACCCGCCGGGCGGGGACGCGGCCTGAGCGCGACGCCGACACGGCTATGATCGTCGGGTGATTCCGCCGACAGAGAGCCGCGCAGAGCCGCCCGCCGGGCGCATCTGCACCGCGATGGCCACGCCGTTCGCCGCAGATGGCTCGCTCGACCTCGATGCCGCTCGCGTGCTCGCGCGCTTCCTCGTCGAGCACGGCTCCGAGGGCCTCGTGCTGGCCGGCACGACGGGCGAGGGCCCGACGCTGAGCGATCGCGAGAAGCTCGCGCTCTGCGACGCCGTCCTCGACGAGGTCGGCGCCGATGCACGCGTGATCGCGAACACGGGCACGTACGACACGGCGCACTCCGTCCACCTGACGCGCGAGGCCCGCCAGCTCGGCGTGCACGGCTTCCTGGCGGTGACGCCGTACTACAACAAGCCGCCGATCGAGGGCCTGGCGCGGCATTTCGCGGCCATCGCCGCGGCGGCCGACGGCCTGCCGGTGATCATCTACAACATCCCGCAGCGCGTGATCCTGAACCTCGAGCCCGAGCTGCTCGCGCGCCTCGCGCAGGAGAGCGGCAACGTCGTCGCGGTCAAGCAGGCGACGACCGATCTCGACCAGGCGCGCGCCATCCTCGACGCGGGCCTCGTGCTCTATGCCGGCAACGACGACCTGCTCGCGCCATTCCTCGAGCTCGGCGGATCCGGCGGCATCCACGTCGCCTCGCATCTCGTCGGCAGCGAGATGCTGCGCATGTGCGAGCTCGCCGAGTCCGGCGACTTCGACGGCGTGCGCGCGCTCGACCGCGAGCTGGCGCCCGTCTTCGACGTGATGAACATCACCGTCAATCCCATCCCGCTCAAGGCCGCGCTCGAGCTCATCGGGCTGCGCGCGGGCCCGCCGAGGCTCCCGCTCGTCGAGGCGACCGACGAGCAACGCGCCGTGCTGCGCTCCGCCCTCGAGGCGAGAGGCCTGACGGCCGCCGCGTGAGCGATCTCGTACGCATCATCCCGCTGGGCGGCCTCGGCCAGATCGGCAACAACCTCTGCGTCGTCGAGCAGGGCGAGCGCCGCGTGCTGATCGACTGCGGCCTCTCGTTCCCGCGCGACGAGATGCCCGGCGTCGACCTCGTCCTGCCCGACTTCGCGTACCTGCGCGAGGCTCCCGGCGGCATCGACGCCGTCATCCTCACGCACGGCCACGAGGATCACATCGGCGCGCTGCCCTACGTCATGCGCGAGATCGGCGTGCGCGAGGTCTGGGGCACGCGGCTCACGCTCGGCATGGTCAAGTCGAAGCTGGACGAGCACGGCCTGCTGCGCGACGCCGAGTTCATCGAGATCGACCCGGATGGCGACCCCGTCCCCTGCGGCCCGTTCGCGGCCGAGTTCGCGCGCGTCACGCACTCGGTGCCGGATGCCGTCGCGGTCGCGCTGCACACCCACCACGGCACGATCCTGCACACCGGCGACTACAAGATCGACCACACGCCGATCGACGGCCGGCCGACCGATCTCGCGAAGCTCGCGCGCTTCGGCGCCGATGGCGTCGATCTCATGCTGGCCGACTCCACGAACGCCGAGCGCCCGGGCATCACGCAGTCCGAGCAGCTCGTCGCGGCCGCGCTCAAGCGCATCATCCGCGACTCGCCGGGCCGCGTGATCGTGACGAGCTTCTCGTCGCACATCCACCGCCTGCAGGGCGTGATCGACGCCTCCGAGGCGTGCGGCCGCAAGGTCGCCGTCGTCGGTCGCTCGATGATCAAGAATCTCAACATCGCCCGCAACCTCGGCTATGCCGACGTCGCGGAGGGCACGATCATCAAGCCCAACGAGATCGAGGAGCTGCCCGACGACGAGGTCACGGTGCTCTGCACGGGCTCGCAGGGCGAGCCGATGTCGGCGCTCACGCGCATCGCCTACAGCGATCACCGCCAGGTGCAGATCCAGCACGGCGACACGGTCATCATGTCGGCCAAGCCCGTGCCCGGCAACGAGCTCGCGGTGCACGACACGATGAACGCGCTCACGCGCAGCGGCGCCCGCGTCCTGCACCAGGACAACGAGGCCGTGCACGTCTCGGGCCACGGCTCCGCGGAGGAGCTCAAGATGATGCTCGCGCTCGTGCACCCGCGCTCGTTCATGCCCGTGCACGGCGAGCTGCGGATGCTGTCCGCGCACGCGGCGCTGGCCGAATCGGTCGGCGTCCCGGCCGACCGCATCCACGTCTGCGACAACGGCGACGTGCTCGTGCTCGAGCGCGGCTCGGTGCGCCGCGACGGCGCCGTCGAGGCGGGCGTCGTGTTCGTCGACGGACTCGGCATCGGCGACCCCAAGGACGCCGTGCTGCGCGACCGCCGCCAGCTCTCGGCCGACGGCACGCTGATCGTCGTCTGCCAGCTGCATCGCGGTCCGAACCGCGTCGAGCCGGAGGTGATCGCGCGCGGCTTCGCGCCCGAGGGCGCCGACGCCGCGGACGAGCTGATCGATGAGGTGCGCACGCTCGCCGGCACGATCCTCGACCGCCTCGACGCCGACGGCGTCCGCGAGCACAAGCTGCTCCAGAGCCACCTGCACGACGAGCTCGCCGAGCTCGTGTGGAACCGCGCCCGCAAGCGGCCGCTGGTCCTGCCCGTCGTCGTCGACGTCTAGCGTCGCCGCGCAGGCACGGGCTCCGCGTTTCCGCGCGTTGCCGACGGGACACCATCCGGCATGTTCGCCGGCTTCGAGCTCGAGCGCGTGGACGTGGGGGAGGCGACGCTGCGCGTGCGCCACGGCGGCTCGGGCACGCCCCTGCTGCTGCTGCACGGGCACCCGCGCACCCACACGACCTGGCACCGGGTGGCGCCGCTGCTCGCCGCGCACCACACGGTCGTCTGCCCGGATCTGCGCGGCTACGGCGAGTCGTCGAAGCCGCCGACGACGGCCGATCACGAGCCGTACTCGAAGCGCGCGATGGCGCGCGACTGCCTCGCCCTGATGCGCTCGCTCGGCCACGAGCGCTTCGCCGTCGCGGGGCACGACCGCGGCGCCTACGTCGCGATGCGCCTCGCGCTCGACGAGCCGGACGCGGTCACCGCGCTGTGCGTGCTCGACGTCGTGCCGATCGGCGAGGCGCTCGCGCGCTGCGATGCGCGCTTCGCCGAGCGCTGGTACCACTGGTTCTTCCTCGGGCAGCCCGCGCCGCGCGCCGAGCGCGCGATCGCCGCCGATCCCGACGCCTGGTACGGCGGCGACCGCGACGCGATGGGAACCGAGAACTGGGCCGACCGGCGCCGCGCGATCCACGACACCGAGACCGTGCACGCGATGTGCGAGGACTACCGCGCGGGCCTCGGGCTCGACCGCGCCGCCGACGACGCCGACCGCGCCGCCGGACGCAGCATCGGCTGCCCGGTGCTCGCGCTCTGGGCCGAGCGCGACGATCTGCCCGACCTCTACGGCGACGTGCTCGCCGTCTGGCGCCAGTGGGCGAGCGATCTGCACGGCTGCAGCTTCGACTGCGGCCACCATCTCGCCGAGGAGCGGCCCGCGGAGCTCGCGGAGGAGCTGCGGGCCTTCCTCGCCTACGCCTCGTGAGCGCGCGTCAGTGCCGCGCGGGCTGTGCGGGCTTCCCGCTGCGCCGCACCGCGATGCCGCCGAGCGCCTCCTGGATCACGCGCTGGCCGACGAGCGCCGTGATGCCGGCGACGTCGTAGGGCGGCGAGACCTCGACGAGGTCGACGCCGCAGAGGTCGAGCTCGCAGCTGATGCGCCGCACCGCGCCGAGCAGCTCGCGCGACGTGAATCCGCCCGGCTCGGGCGTGCCGGTGCCCGGCGCGTAGGCCGGGTCGAGCGAGTCGACGTCGACGGTCAGGTAGGTGCGGGGCGCGCGCTCGCTGACGTGGGCGATGGCGTCGTCGAGCACGGCGCGCAGGCCGCGGTCGTCGATCTCGCCCATCGTGTGCCAGCGGAAGCCCTGCTCCTTCATGTGCGCGAAGTCCTCCGGGAACGGCCAGCAGCCGCGCAGGCCGATCTGCACGATGTTGCCCGCGAGCAGGACGCCCTCCGCGACGGCGCGCGAGAACGGCTCGCCGTGGTTCGGCAGCTCCTCCTCGGGCACGCCCGTGTCGGCGTGCGTGTCGAAGTGGAGGACGCTGTAGTTGTCGGCGCCGTGGTAAGCCGCGAGCGCGCGCAGGACGGGCAGCGTGATCGAGTGGTCGCCGCCGATCACGGCCGGGATCGCGCCCGCCGTGAGGATCTCGCCGACGCGCTCCTGGATCGCCGCGTGCGCGCCGAGCACGTCGCTCGGCAGCACGCCCGCATCGCCGTAGTCGACGACGTTCAGCACCTCGTAGGGATCGATGCCGAGCTCGATGCTGGGGCGGCGGTCGACGCCGACGTCCTCGGCCTGGCGCACCGCGCGCGGGCCGAAGCGCGTGCCCGTGCGGTACGTGACGGCGAGGTCGAACGGCGCGCCGAGCACAGCGACGTCGGCGCCCTCGAGGTCGGCGGGCGTGACCGCCAGCGGCTGGCGGGCGAACGTCAGCTGGACGCCCGAGAAGCCGAAGTCGGTATCGCGCGAGTGCTGATGAGGAGGCATGGCGCGGATCATGCCGGTCCCGGCGGCCCTGCCGTCCGTGTCGACCGGACCGCGCACCGGCAGCTCAGCCGGAGAACCGGAGGAGCTCGAGCCGCGCCACGGCGAGCCGCCACTCGCTGCCGTCTGCCGCCACGAGGCCGACGACGTCACCGGCCGCCGTGTCGATCCGCAGTGCGCCGCACTCCGCCGGCGTCCGAACCTCGCCGACCGAGATCCACTCGGCAGGCTCGGCGATGCCGACGAGCGGGACGCGTGCCGACGCCCGCGCCACGACGGCCACGCCCTGCGACGGGCGATCCGCGAGCGCCCCGGCCGTGACCCTGGTGAGGTTGTCGCCGTCGACGCGCGTCCACTGGTTGTGGAGCAGGTAGCGCTCGGGAAATGGCTGCTCGCGGACCGTGATCAGGACCCGCTCGACGTGCGCCCGAGCAACCGCCTGTCCCTCGTGCCAGAGAGCGCGGCAGGCTGCACGGGCATCCGTCTCCGGCGCTCCGCACTCGACGAGCGCGTCGGTGATGTCGCGTGGCGAGAGCACCGCGAACGTCCGCGGATTGTCGACCTCGATCCCGTCCACGACGTCATCGATCGCGATCGACAGGCCGCCGGCGTCGAGCTCCATCCACCAGTCGACCCTGAACGTGCCACCCGCGGTGACGACCCTCTCCACGGCTCCACGCTACCGGGCTCGGTGCCGGCGCGCCTGCCGAGCCTAGGCGGTCGCGGCGGCCTGGCGCTCGAGCGCCTCGCTGCTGAGCACGAGCTTGTCGATCTTGCCGGCGGTGGAGCGCGGTAGCTCGTCGCGGATCTCGATGCGCTGCGGGACCATGTAGTCCTCGAGCTTGGCGGCGCAGGCGCGCTTGAGCGTGCGCTCGTCCAGCTCGGCATCCTCGAAGACGGACACGTAGGCGTGGATCGCGGAGCCGAGCAGGGCGTCCGGCACGCCGATCACGGCGGCGTCGCGAACGCCCGGGACGGCGTACAGCACCTCCTCGATCTCGCGCGGCGCGACCTTCTCGCCGCGCGACTTGATCATGTCGTCCTTGCGCCCGACGAAGTAGAGGTGCCCCTCGGCGTCGCGCTTGAAGAGGTCGCCCGTCATCAGCTCGCGCTCCCACGGCCAGCGGCCGGGGCGCAGGCGCTTGGCGGTCGCGTCGGCGTCGTTCCAGTAGCCCTGCATGACGTGCGGGCCGCGCACCATCAGCTCGCCGACCTCGCCGGGAGCGCACTCGTTGCCCTCGGCGTCCTCGACCCAGACCTCGGTGCCGGGGATCGCGATGCCGACCGACGCCGGCTTGACGTCGATCAGGTGCGGCGGCAGATACGAGACGCGCTTGCACTCGGTGAGGCCGTACATCGAGTAGATGCGCGCCTTCGGGAACGTCTCGCGCAGCCCGGCGATCGTCGTCACGGAGAGCGCAGCGCCGGTGTTGGAGAGGTAGCGCAGCGCCGGCAGCTCGCGCGCCTCGAGGCCGCGCAGGCCGAGCAGCACGCCGAACAGCGTGGGCACGCCCGGCAGGCCCGTGACGCCCTCGCTCTCGAGCAGCTGGACGACCTTGCCCGGGAAGGCGAAGCCCTTCTCGAGCACGAGGGTGCCGCCGACGAGGATCGTCAGGAGCAGCTGGTAGAGGCCGTAGTCGAACGACAGCGGCAGGCACAGCAGCACGACCTCGTCGTGCTGCATCTCGAGGTACTCGGCGAGCGACGCGGCCGCGAACGTCATGTTCTGGTGCGTCAGCGTGACGCCCTTCGGCTTGCCCGTCGAGCCCGACGTGTAGATCAGGGCGGCGAGGTCGATCGCCGTCGCGCGCAGGACGCGCGGGCCGTCGTGGGCGGCCAGGTCGGCGAAGGCGACGTCGCCGGGACGGCCCTCTCCGACGCAGATCACGGTGCGCAGCGCGGGCGCGAACGCCGCGGCGTCGGCGATCACGCTGCGGTGGGAGCTCTCGCAGATGATCGCGGCGGCGCCGGCATCGGCGAGCACCTGACCGAGCTTCTCGGCCTTCATCGTCGGGTTGAGGGGCGAGAACGCAGCCCCGGCCCGCAGCACGCCGTAGATCGACGCCGCGCCCTCGACCGTGTTCGGCAGGAAGACGCCGACGCGGTCGCCGCGTGCGACGCCCGCGGCGATCAGCCCGCCGGCGATGCCGTCGGCCAGGCGGTCGAGCTCGCCGTAGCTGACGCGGCGCTCACCCGCGACGA
>DASXXY010000042.1:0-13695 GCA_036502805.1 Gaiellales bacterium
CGAAGCCGGCATCCAGGAGCTCCTCGTAGACGACGCACTCGAAGCCGAAATCGCCGCCGGGGCCGCCGTGCTCGAGCGGGATGTCGGTGCCCAGGAGCCCCGCCTCCCCCGCGCTCCGCCACAGCTCCGGATCGACCCAGCCGCGCTCCTGCCAGCGCTCGTCGTTCGGCAGGATCTCGCGCGCGACCCAGGCCCGCGCGCTCTCGCGCAGGAGCTCGTGCTCGTCGCTCGACCACGGCGAGCGCGGACGCGGGATGCGGGCCGGGGGCATGCGCCGGATCATCGCACCGCCGCGGGCGGGCGTGTCGGGCGGTGGCCTCCGCGCGGCGCTCGCTGCCAGTGCCCTGTGCACGCAGCCGCCCGTAGAGTCCCGCTGGGCAATGACGAGCGAGAGGGCGGGCAAAATGACCGACGGCGGACGATTGGCGGGGCGCGTCGCGCTCGTGACCGGGGGTGGGCGCGGGCTCGGCAGGGCCGTTGCGGAGCGCTACGTGCGCGAGGGCGCGCAGGTCGCGATCGCGGACATCGACGCGGATCTCGCGCGCACGGCGGCCGCGTCGCTCGGCGAGAGCGGCATCGGCGTGCAGTGCGACGTCGCGCGAGCCGACGACGTCGAGCGCGCGTTCGACGAGTGCCTCGAGCGCTTCGGCCGCATCGACATCCTCGTCAACAACGCGGCCGTGGTCGGGCCGGCCGTCAAGCACTTCCTCGAGATCGACGAGGCCACCTGGGATCTCGTGCTCGATGCGAACCTCAAGGGGAACTTCCTCTGCAGCGCGCGCGCCGCGCGCCACATGGTCGAGCAGGGCTCCGGCGTGATCATCAGCCTCTCGAGCGGCGGCGCGTCGCGGGCGCACCGCGGCATGGTCACCTACGACTCGGCCAAGGGCGGCGTCGAGGCGTTCACGCGCGCGGTCGCGCTCGACCTCGCGCCCTACGGCATCCGCGTCATGTGCATCGTGCCGGGCCTGATGGAGACCTCCGACACCGGCGCGGCCGCCGAGGCGCGCGCACAGGCGACGTCGCAGACGGTCCCGCTCGGCCGCCAGGGCACGGGCGCCGACATCGCCGGAGCGGCCGTCTTCGCGGCCGGCGAGGACGCGAGCTATCTGACGGGCTCGTGCATTTACGTGGACGGCGGCGTGCTCGTCCAGCAGCGCTCTCCGGAGGTCGAGACCTTCCCGCTGGCGCGCTATCCGAAGCTCGGTCGCCTGGCCTGACCCCCTCGATCGAGGGATGTCCGAAACGACGCTGGGAGCCGTTTCCCCTTGTACGCGCGTGACGCGCAACGCCGCCGGCGACATTGCCACGCTTCACGGGAGGCCCTCAGTTGTTCCACGCTCTGTCCGTCAGGCTCTACCTGCTCACGAATCGTGAGAAAGGCCAGACGATGGCCGAGTACGCAATTGTGCTCGCGGTGATCTCGATCGCCATCATCGCCGCCATCGGGCTGCTCGGGACGAACATCGCAAAGGCGCTCTCCGGGATCGCCAGCAAGGTCTAGCTCGCAGGACTCCCGCCGTGGCAGGCATGCGGCGGCGGGACGTCCAGCGACGGGTTGCGGTCGAAGAACCCGACGGGCTCCAGCCGGAAGCCGGCGCGGGCCACCGGCATCACCGGCCAGTCCTCGGGGCGCACGAAGTGCGTCGTGCCCACCGTGTACCAGAGCACGACGTCGGCCTCCTCGAGCGGACGGTCCGCCTCGCTCCACTGCGCGAGGCCGACCGGCTCGGACGCGCCGTACGGGTAGCGCCCGGAGGGATGGCGCTCCGCCTCCTCGTGCGGCGTCACCCAGAGCGTGTGGCGCGCGAAGCCGGCACGCCGGGAGACGCGCGCGCCGGGTTGGGCGAGCATCGTCGAGACGCCGTGTAGCGGCACGAGGCGGTAGCCCGTCTCGCCGCCGAGGCGGTTGCGCCGCGCCGGGTTGACGACGTGCCAGGCGCGGGCCGCGCGCTCGTCGCTGTCGCGCCGCGCCTCCGACTCGCGCGTGAGCGGCGTGACGCGGGCGCGGAAGGCGTTGCCGAGCGGGTTCGCCGGTCCCTGCGGCACGGGCTCCGACTCGACCTCGCGCACGCTGTTGGCCGCACCGTCGACATCGACGTCGAGGCGGAAGCAGAAGAAGTGCTGGTGGTTCGGCGCCGCGAGCCCGTCGTCGACGAGTGAGCTGCCCGCCGGCTGCTCGCCGGGCGCGAGCGCCATCGTCGAGACGATGCCGTGCAGCTGCACCTCGCACTCGATCGAGCCGTCGAGGCCGAGGTACCAGCGGAAGGCGTAGTCGTAGTTGCCGACGGTGACCATGGAGTTGACGACGAAGCGGCGCGCGCGGCGCACCTCGACGCGACCGGCCAGCTCGTCGCTGTGCTTCCAGAGCAGGCCCGCGTCCTCCTCGTGCAGGCAGATCGCATTCGCGAGCGCGCGCGGCCGCCCGGCGCGGTCGACGAGCTGCGCGTCGAGATAGCGGATCTCGCCGACGCAGTCGCAGCCGAGCGCAAGCGAGTTCGTACACGCTCCGAGGCCGTACTCGCCGGCGTCGAAGTACGTGCGCCAGGCGTGCATCGGGTGCGGCTCGCCGTAGGGCACGATCATCTCCGCGCAGGACGCGCGATGCAGCACCGGGCGCCCGTCGAAGCGCACGTCGTGCAGCACGAGCCCCTCCTGCGGGTCGATCGCCGCGCGCAGCGACCACCGGTACCACTCGATCGCGTTGCCCTCGACCGTGAAGCTGACGCCCTCGGGCTGCGTGATCGCGATCGGCCGCAGATCCTCGCGCGCCGCGACGGTTCCGGCGGCGTAGGCGCCGTCGGCGGCGGGGATCGGCTTCACGTCGAGCTCCTCGAGCTCCAGCACGCGGCACTCGTCGAGGTCCACGTACGCGATCAGGCTCTCGATCGGGTGCGCGTAGCCGTTGTCGCCGGCATGCGCGCGGACGAATGCGACGGCGCGTGCGACGCGGCGGCCGCGCTCGACCTCGAGCTCGAAGCCGCCGGAGGCGAGCACGTCGATCTGCACGAGCGAGACGTCCTCCACGCCGCGGCGCCGCAGCGCCTCGCGCCAGCCGGCATCGGCGCGCACCGCCTCGGCCGCGGCCTCGTAGTCCTCGGGCGTGATCGGCGAGCGCGCGCCCGGGATCTCGGCGTGCGACGCGACGACCTCCGCGTCGAGATCGCATACCAGCTCGCGCACGCGCCGCTCGCGGTCGACGACGATCGCGAGCGCGCACCGCGCCGGCCGCGGACCGCCGTCGAGCCACGCCAGGTAGCCGGCCTTGGTCGGCTCGTGGAGACCGATCGAGACGAAGCGGGCCTCCTCCAGCTCGGCGCGCACGAGCGCCGCCGCCCGCTCGAGCTCGCCCGCGGCGAGCGGCTCGAGCGGATGCGCGGATTTCTGCGTGGTCGCCATGCGGCGACGATAGCGCCCGGCGGCGGCCGGGCGCAGCTGTTAGACCGGCTGCCCGCCGCGCAGCTCGGGGTGGTAGCGGATCTGCCGCTCGTCGAGGTCGTCGAGCTCGCGCGCACGCACGACCGCGGGCCGGGCTCCGACGCGCTCGTAGTGGGCCTTCACGTGCTCGCCGCCGAGCTCGTAGCCGCCCTCGATGTAGTACTGCCAGCCGGTCAGCATGTAGAGGTAGAGGTCGGCGACCGAGAACTGCTCGCCGAGGCACCAGGGCCCGTTCGCGAGCTGGCGCTCGAGGTAGGCGCCGTTCGCGTCCATCGCGGCGCGGCCCTGGGCGCGGATCGCGGCCAGCGCCGGATCCTCGGGGTTCGCGGCGGCGGGGCGCATGACCGGCCACCAGCCGGGATGCAGCGTGTCGGCCAGCCAGAGGATCCAGCGGTAGAGCTCGGGCCGCTTGGGATCGCCGACGGGCGGCGCGAGCCGGCGCTCCGGGAAGCGGTCGCCGATGTGCAGCAGCACGGCGCCCGTCTCGTACACGGTCACCTCGCCCTCGCGCAGCGCCGGCACGCGCTTGAGCGGGTTGACCTCGCCGAAGCTCGCCGGGTCGTCGCGCTGCCGCGGGTGGATGTTGACCTCCCGGTACTCCGCGCCGGCCTCCTCGAGCGCCATGCGCGCCGCGAACGACGCGCTGCCCGTGATCTGGAAGAACTCGATCATTCGCCGCCTTGCCTTCGAGATGTGGTTGCCCCGGCAAGCTATCCGCAGCCGGTGTCCCAGGCTCCCGGCGCGTGCGCCCGTGGGTGGTGATCAGCGCCCGAACGTCGCGGCGAGCAGGTCTCCGAGCGCGCTGAGGCCCGCGTCGAAGTCGTGCTCCGGCAGCGCGCCGAAGCCGGCCACGATGCCCTCGCTCGGCGCGTCGCCGTGTGCGTGGTAGGGGCCCAGCGGCTCGAGCTCGATCGACCGGGCGGCCGCCGCCGCGACCAGCTCGGCCGCGGTCGGCCCGCCGGCCGGCAGCTCGATCAGCAGGCCGAGCCCGGCCGAGATGCCGACCGGGACGAGCGCGGGCGCGCGCTCGGCGAGCAGCGCCAGCAGACGGTCGCGCCGGCCACGGTAGCGGGCGCGCATGCGGCGCACGTGGCGCTCGTAGGCGCCGGAGGCGATGAGCTCGCAGAGCGCGACCTGGTCGAGCGCCGAGACGTGCATGTCCTCGGCGCCGCGCAGCGCGACGATCGGCTCGAGCAGCCGCGGGGGCACGACGAGCCACGCCAGGCGCAGGCCGGGCGCGAGCGTCTTGGAGGCCGTGCCGCCGTAGGCGACGCTGTCGGGCGCGAGCGCCTGCAGCGCGCCGATCGGCTGGCGGTCGTAGCGGAACTCGCCGTCGAAGTCGTCCTCCACGACGAGCCCGCCGCCCGCCGCGGCCCAGGCCACGGCGGCCGCGCGGCGCTCGCTCGCGAGCACGACGCCGGTCGGGAACTGGTGTGCGGGCGAGAGCACGGCGGCGGACGCGGCGCCGAGCAGATCGGTGCGCGCGCCGCGCTCGTCGACGGGTAGCGGCTCGATCGCGAGGCCGGCCGCGGCGACGACGGCGCGGTGCGGCGGTGCGCAGGGATCCTCCATCGCGACCGCTGTCGCGCCCGTGGCCCCGAGCGCGCGGGCGACGAGCGAGAGGCCGTGGCGGAAGCCGGCGCAGACGACCACGAGGTCGGGGTCGGCGTGCACGCCGCGGGCGCGGGCGAGGTACGAGGCGAGCTGCTCGCGCAGCTCGCGGCGGCCGCGCGCATCGCCGTAGCCGAGCGAGGCGGCGGCCGTGCCGCGCAGGCCCTGCCGGAGTGCGCTCATCCACGCCGCCTGCGGGAACGACGTGAGGTCGGGCAGGCCGGGGCTGAAGCTGAAGCGCGCGGCGCGGCGCGCGGGCTCGCTCGGCGCCACGTGCGCCGCGACGACCGGCGCGAGCTCGGCGACCCAGGTGCCCGCGCCGTGGCGCGCCTCGAGGTAGCCCTCCGCCGTGAGCTGCGCGAATGCCTCGACGACCGTCCCGCGCGAGAGCCCGAGGTCGCCCGCGAGCGCCCTCGTCGACGGCAGCCGCGTTCCCGCTGCGAGCCGCCGCTCGCGGATCGCCGCGCGCAGCGCATCCTCGAGCGCGGCGTGCCTCGCACCCGGCGCCGTCAGCGCGAGGTGCAGGTCGGGCCCCGAAGTGGTCCAGTCACGAGTCAATGAAATGGCTCTAACGCTTGGATCACTTCGAGTCTACGGTACCCGCATGACAACGATCACCCGCATCTCCTTCGCCGCGGCGGCACCCGCCGTCTACCGCGCGATCGCCGCGCTCGATGCGAGCGCCGAGCTCGAGCCGCGCATGCGCGAGCTCGTGCGCATCCGCGCCTCCCAGATCAACGGCTGCGCCTTCTGCATCGACATGCACTCGCTCGCCGCGCAGGCGGCCGGTGAGGACGATCGCCGCATCTTCGCGCTCGCCGCGTGGCGCGAGAGCCCGTTCTTCGACGAGCGCGAGCGCGCCGCGCTGGCGCTCACCGACGCGCTCACGCGCCTGCCGGAGGGCGGCGTCGAGGACGGCATCTACGACGCCGCGGCCGAGGCCTTCGGCGAGCAGGAGCTCGCCCATCTGATCGGCGTGATCATCGCCATCAACGCCTGGAACCGCGTCGCCATCGGCACCGCGATGCAGGCCGGGGCGCCGGCATGAGCAGCGACGATCGCAGCTGGCACACGTCCGCCCACCCCGAGCTGCGCGACGGGCCGCCGTGGGTGATGCAGGAGATGATCGAGGCCCAGCCCGGTCTCGCCGAGCCGATCGCGGCCGCACCCGGCGCCGAGACGATCGCGACCGCGATCCGCCAGGCCGCGGAGGCCGGCGACCCGCTCGTCATCGTCGGCTGCGGCACCTCCGAGCATGGCGCGCTCGCGGTCGCGGCGCTGCTCGACGAGGCGCTGCGCAGCGCCGGCTTCAAGGCGCGCGTCGAGTGCCGCCAGTCGCTCGACGCGGCGCTCGACCCCCGCACCGGCGGCTTCTGCCTCGGCGTCTCGCACGACGGCACGACGCGCGCCACGATCCACGCCCTCGAGGCGGCCCGCGAGAGCGGCGCGGTGACCGCGACGATCGGCGTGCGCGCCGACTCGCCCACCGCGCTCGGCGCCGACCACGTCTTCGTCACGCCGCTGCGCGACCGCTCCTGGTGCCACACCGTCGCCTACTCGAGCGCGATCCTGGCCGGTGCGGCGATCGCGCGTGAGCTCTCCGCCGGCGACGCGGTCGACGGCGCCGCGATCCTCGCCGGCGCGCTCGCGCAGCGCGAGCGCATCGATCAGCTCGCGGCGCACATCCACGGCGCGTCGCGGATCCTCGCGGTCGGGCTCGGCGCCGACCTCACGACGGCCCGCGAGCTCGCGCTGAAGATCGAGGAAGGCGCGCGCATCCCCGCCACCGCGCTCCAGCTCGAGTCGCTCCTGCACGGCCACCTCGCCGGCTGCGATGCCGACGCCACCGGACTCGTGCTGTTCGCGTCGGATGCGCGCTCGGGCGCGCGCGGCAGCTACCGCCTGCAGTCGGCGGCGCGCGCGGCCGAGCGGATCGGCATCCCGACCGTCGCGATCGGAGCCGAGGCCGCGCTCGCCGGCCTGCCCGCGAGCGTCGAGCGCCTCGTGGTGCCCCCGAGCGAGGGTGCGGAGCTCCTCGGCGCCCTGCTCACGGGCGCGGTCTCGCTCCAGCTCCTGACGCTCTCGCTGGCGCAGCTCGTCGGCAGCAACCGCGACCTGATCCGCCGCGAGCAGCGCCCCTATCGCGAGGCTGCGGCCGAAGCGGAGACGCGCGCCGACTGGTAGCCGCAGCGATCGGGACCGGGTTTCGCCGGCGGGGTTCACGGCCCCGCGAGGCGGGTCCGGGCCCCTGATCGGTCACGCTCCACCGCAGCGCGACATCAGCGGCGAGAGCGGGCGCCAGAGCCCGGCGGTGCGCGCGTGCGAGATGGGGTATGGCAATTGCCCCTTTCTGCCGATGGGTGACGTCATGGGCGCGTCCGACGAGTCGTCTCGCAGCTCCGGCACCCCGATTCCTGCGGATCCGGGCATGGGCGACTTCCGCGATCTCGTCGAGCGCCTGCCGCTGATGGCGTACATCGACGGCGCCGACCCGGCGTCGCCGAGCCTCTGGGTGAGCCCGTACTCGACCGCGATGCTCGGGTACACGCCCGAGGAGTGGGGCTCACGGCCCGACTTCTTCCTCAACGTCCTGCATCCGGACGATCGCGAGCGCGTCGTGGCCGAGACGGCGCACACGATCGCGACGGGCGACGCGCTGGAGACGGAGTACCGCCTGCTCGGGCGCGATGGCAGCGTGATCTGGGTGCGCGACGAGGGCGTGCTCGTGCGCGACGCCGACGGCGCCCCGCTGTGCCTGCAGGGCTACGTGCTCGACATCAGCGAGCGCAAGCAGCGCGAGGCGGAGCTGCTCGCGAGCGAGGCGCTCGTCGAATCGTCGTTCGACGCGATCGTGAGCCGCACGACCGACGGCATCGTGACGGGCTGGAACCGCGCCGCCGAGCGCCTCTTCGGCTACGGCGCCGCGGAGATGGTGGGCCGCTCCGTCGACCTCCTGCTGCCCGGCGAGAGCAGCCTGCTCGCCGAGATCGACGCGCGCATGCGCGAGGGCGAGGTCGTCGAGCCGCTCGAGGCGGTCTGCGTGCGCAAGGACGGTGCGCAGATCGAGGTCGAGTCGACCGTCTCGCCGCTCTTCGGCACCGCCGGCGAGATCATCGGCTCCTCGTCGATCACGCGCGACATCACCGAGCGCAAGCACGCCCAGGCGCTCGCGGCCGGCCAGGCGGAGCTGCTCGAGCTCGTCGCGGGCGGCGCGGAGCCGTCGCGCGTGCTCGACCAGGTGGCGCGCTTCGTCGAGGCGCACGGCGAGGGGGTGCTGGCCTCGATCCTGCTGCTCGACCGCGACGGCGCGCACCTGCTGCACGGCGCGGCGCCGAGCCTGCCGGAGGCCTACACGAGCTTCATCGACGGGTCCCGGATCGGCCCCGCGGCAGGCTCGTGCGGCACCGCCGCGTACCGGCGCGAGGCGGTCTGCGTCACGGACATCGAGCACGACCCGCTGTGGGTGGACTATCGCGGCCCGGCGCTCGCGGCCGGCCTGCGCGCGTGCTGGTCGACGCCGATCTTCGCGACCGACGGACGGCTGCTCGGCACGTTCGCGCTCTACTACCGGCACGCGCGCGAGCGCGGCGAGCGCGACATCGAGCTCGTCGAGCTCGCCACGCACGTGGCCGGCATCGCGATCGAGCGCGCCCGCGCCGAGGAGGCGGCGGCCGAGATCGAGGAGCGCTACCGCGACCTCTTCGAGAACGCGAACGAGCCGATCGCGACCGTGACGATGGACGAGTGCATCACGGACGTCAACCGCGCGTTCGAGCGCGTGCTGGGCTACACGCGCGGCGAGCTGATCGGGACGAGCCTGAGCACGTACATGACGGCGGACGCGCGGCGGACCTCGCTCGACGCCACGCAGCGCAAGCTCTCGGGCGAGGCCGCGGGCACGACGTTCGAGCAGGAGTTCATCGCCAAGAGCGGCGACTCCGTGATCCTCGAGGTGTCGAGCCGCGTGATCGAGGAGCACGGCCGAGCGGTCGGCGTGCAGGGCATCTGCCGCGACGTCACGGCGCGCAAGCAGGCCGAGGGGGAGCTGCGCCGCCTCTCCGACCTGAACCGCCACCAGGCGCTGCACGACGACCTGACCGGGCTGCCGAACCGCGCCTACTTCGGCCAGGGCGTCGACCGCGCGATCAGCCGGGCAGACGGCGACGGCACGCAGATCGCGGTGCTGCTGATGGATCTCGACCGCTTCAAGGAGATCAACGACACCCTCGGCCATCGCTACGGCGACCTGCTGCTGATGGAGGTCGCGCGCCGGCTCGAGAGCGTCATCCGCGGCTGCGACACCGTCGCCCGCCTGGGCGGCGACGAGTTCGGGATCCTCGTCTGCCGGCTCGGGGAGTCGCAGGCCGAGCTCGAGAGCGTGCTCCAGCGCATCCTCGCGGCGCTCGACCAGCCGTTCCCGGTCGACGGCCTGCCGCTGCACGTCGAGGCCAGCATCGGCGTCGCGCGCTACCCGGTGCACGGCGGCGACGTCGACTCGCTGCTGAAGCGCGCCGACGTCGCGATGTACGTCGCCAAGGAGTCGGGCCTCACCCACGCCGTGTACGCCGCCGAGCTCGACCACCACGACACCGCGAGCCTGACGCTGCTCTCCGAGCTGCCGCGCGCGCTGCGCGAGCGCGAGCTCGTGCTGCGCTACCAGCCGAAGCTCGACGTGCGCAGCGGCGAGCTCGCGGGCATCGAGGCGCTCACGACCTGGCAGCATCCGACGCGCGGCCTGATCATGCCCGGCGAGTTCGTGCCCGCGGCCGAGAAGACGGGCCTGATCCAGCCGTTCACGCGCTACGTGCTCGACGAGGCGCTCGGGCAGGTGACGCGCTGGGAGCGCGACGGGCACCGCGTCGACATCGCCGTCAACCTCTCGATGCGCAACCTGCTCGACACGGCGCTGCCGGGCGATGTCGAGCACCTGCTGGCGAAGTGGCAGCTGCCCGGCGAGCGCCTCACCGTCGAGATCACCGAGAGCGCGATCGTCTCCGATCCCGCGCGCACGACCGAGGTCATCCGCCGCCTCAAGCGCCTCGGCGTGGGGATCGGGATCGACGACTTCGGCACGGGCTACACGTCGCTCGCCTACCTCGCGCGGCTCGCGATCACGCAGCTCAAGATCGACCGCTCGTTCGTGCTCAACATGAGCAGCGACCCGGACGACGCAGCGATCGTGCGCTCGATCATCACGCTCGGCCATGACCTCAACCTGGAGGTGGTCGCCGAGGGCGTCGAGACGCGGGCGATCTACGACGAGCTCGCGCGCCTCGGCTGCGACACGATCCAGGGGTACTGGCTGAGCTACCCGCTCGCTCCGGACGCGCTCGCCGAGTGGCTCACGCGCGCCGCCGCCGGGCGTGGCGAGGCGGCTGCCTAGCGCGAGGTTTGGCGGGCGGCGGCCGGGGCATCCATCGCCACTGGCCGGAGCACACCCGGCCCCGTGTCAGGGGGTGAAACTCTCGTAGGCTGGCTGATCGTCCTCATCATCGTCCTTGCCGTGATCGGCTGCGTGACCGTCGTCCGCAAGGTCTTCTAGGAACCGCCCCGGCGGCTCTTCCCCCGGAGGCCGCGCAGCTCGTCTGCGCGGCCTCCGGCGTTTTCCCCCTACGGCGCCGACTCGCTCTCGCGGGCCTGCGCGACGGCCTGGGCGAGCACCTCGCGCGGCTGCGCGCCCATCACGAGCACGCGCCAGTCGATCACGAACGCCGGCACGCCCGTCACGCCGGCGGACTGCGCGCGCGCCGTCGAGGAATCGACGGCGGGCGCCCATGCGCGGTCGTCGAGCGCACGCGAGATGCCGGCCTCCGACATGCCGACCGAGCGGGCCAGCTGCTCGAGCACCGGGCGCAGCGAGAGATCGAGCTCCTCGGCCCAGTAGGCGTCCATGAGGCGATCATGGAACGGGCGGTGGAGGCCCTCCTCGCGCGCGCCCTCCCCCAGCTCGAGCGCGAGGCGCGTGTTCGAGACGACGTCCGGCGGCGGCGCGTAGGCGAGGTCCTCGTCCGCGAACCAGGAGCGGATCCGCTCCTGCGACTCCGGGCCGTAGCGCGCGATCAGATCGGCGCGCGGGATGCCCTCGGGCGGGTACTCGGGGTGGAGCTGGAACGGGAGCCAGGTGATGCGGGCGCCGAACTGGCGCTCAAGCCACAGTGCGCGGGGTTCCGCGATGCGGCAGAACGGTCAGATGTAGTCCGACCAGATCGTGATCTCGGGGCCGTCCTCGGGTGTGTCCATCCCCGGACAGTAGTGGCTGGCGCTAGCGTGCCCGAGCGTGACCGAGATGCTCGTCCACGGCGCCGTCCTGCTCGCGAGCGCGTCCGCGCCGCCGCTCAGGCACGGCGCCGTCGTCATCCGCGACGGGGCCGTCGCAGCCGTCGGCGAGCGCGCCGCCCTGCGCCTGGCGCATCCCGGCATCGCCGAGCTCGGCGGCGACGGCATGCTCGTCCTGCCCGGGCTGATCAACGCCCACCACCACGGCATGGCGATCTCGTCGGTGCAGCTCGGGCTGTCCGATCCACGCCCGCCCGAGGAGGGGTTGCGCGACACCGCGTTCGAGTCGTGGATGGCGACGATGCTCGGCCTCGACGCCATCGACCCGTACCTCGGCACGCTCTGCAAGGACATCCTGCTGCTCGAGTCGGGCGTCACGTCGCACGTCCACATGCACTTCCCCTCGGGCGGCGGCGAGGGCCCGTTCGAGCAGGCCTACGCCGGCGAGCTCGCGGCGACCGTGCGCGCCCACCGCGACTCCGGCCAGCGCGTCGCGCTCGCGCCCCACTGGAGCGATCGCTCCAGGCTCGCCTACGACGGCGACGAGGCGTTCGTCGCGACGCTGCAGCCCGACCTCCGGGCCGGCGCCCGGCGCGTCACCGCCGAGCGGATGCCTCGTGAGGCCTACGCCGAGGCGATCCGCCGCCTCCACGGAGAGCTCGCAGGCGACCCGCTGCTGAGCACCCAGCTCGCGATCATGGCGCCGCAGTGGGCGACGGACGAGCTCTGCTCGCTCGTCGCCTCGACTGCCGCCGAGCTCGGCGCGCGCATCCACCTGCACGCGCTCGAGAGCCCGCTGCAGCGCGCCTGGGACGTCGGCTTCGCGGACGGCCGCGCGCTCGAGCGGCTCGAGCGGCTCGGCATCCTCGGTCCCGGCAGCGCGCTCGCGCACGGCGTCTGGCTGAGCGACTCCGACATCGGCATCCTGGCGAGGACGGGGACGACGGTCGTGCACAACGCCTCGTCGAACCTTCGGCTCGCGGCCGGGATCGCGCCGCTGCGGCGGCTCGTCGCGGCCGGCGTGGGCGTGGCGCTCGGCCTCGACGACATGGGCATCGCCGACGACGACGACATGCTCGCGGAGCTCCGCCTCGCGCACGTGCTCCAGCGCGTGCGCGGCGACGAGCGCGATCCGCGCCTCGCTGCGGCGAGCATCTTCGGCCTGCTCTGGGACGGCGGCGCTCGCGCGCTCGGCGCCGCCGGCGCGGTCGGGCGGCTCGAGCCCGGGCGGCGCGCCGACGTCGTGCTCGTCGATCTCGCCGCCCTGAGCGCGCCCTACGCCGTCGACGACGTCGACATCTGGGAGCTGCTGCTGTCGCGCGGCAAGGCCGCACACGTCGACACGGTGATCGTCGAGGGGCGCGTGCTGCTGCAGGGCCGCGTCCTGCAGCATCTCGACCGCGCGGCGCTGATGGGCGAGGTCGCGGCCGCCGCGGCAGCCGCCGTCGCGGGCCGCACGCCCGAGGGCGCCCGCTGGGTCGAGCGCATGGGCCGCGAGATCGCGCGTCACTACCAGGCGCCGATCTGGCACACCCGCTGAGAGCGCGAAAACGTTCGGCCCGGCCCCTTCAAATCGGGTGCCGCCATGCGCTACCCTCGCGCCGTGGATCTCACGGACTGGATGCTCGCGTTCCATCTGATCTCCGCGTTCGCGGTGGCGGCAGCGCTCGTGCTCTTCAGCGTGCTCGTCGTCAGCGGCCGCCGGATGACCACGCTCGACCAGACGCGCACGCTCTTCCGCATCGCGCCGGTCGGCAATGCGCTGATCACGGCGGGCCTCGGGCTCGTGCTGCTGTTCGGCGTGATCCTGTCCTTCTCGCGCGACTTCAAGCTCTGGAACGGCTGGATCATCGCGGCGATCGTCCTCTTCGTCGCATTCGGCGGCGTCGGCCGACGCAGCGGCGTGTACTACACCGAGGTGCAGAAGCTCGCCGAGGCCGGCGACGAGGGCGAGGTGCTCACGCGCCTGCGCGCTTCCACGGGCATGCTGCTGCACGTCGCGACCGTCGCGCTGTTCGTCCTCATCCTGCTCGACATGATCTGGAAGCCGGGGGCCTGACGTGCGATCCGATGGAGCCAGCCTCGCCCTGCTCGTGCACGTCGCCGGTGCGATGGTGCTCGTCGGCGGCCTCGTCACGGCCGCCGCCGCGGCGCTGATCGGGTGGAACGACGAGGCCGTCGCGCTCAGGCGCTTCTCGTACTGGACGCTCGTCCTCGTCGCGCTGCCCGGCTACATCGTCATGCACGTCGGCGCCGAATGGGTGTTCTCGAAGGAGTATCCGGACAGCTACGACCCGAGCTGGATCGGTATCGGCTACATGACCGCCGACGGCGGCGGCGCGCTCTTCCTGGTCTCGCTCATCCTCGGTG
>DASXXY010000043.1:0-9514 GCA_036502805.1 Gaiellales bacterium
CGCGCTCTCGGCCTCGCTGCGCCTGCCCGACGGCCGCACGGTGGACGTCTGGCGCGCCGGCCGCGGCGAGGCGGTGGGGGAGATCGCGCTGCTCGACGGCAACGGTCACACGATGAGCGTGGGCGTGGCCGAGACGGCGACCGTGCTCGCGCTCGGCCGCCTCGATTTCGCGGCGCTGCTCGCGCGCCAGGACGCATCCGCCTTCCGGCTCAAGCGCAGCCTCGCGCTGCTCTTCACGACACGCCTGCGCAACCAGCTGCGGGGCCTCGCGGACTCACTCGGCGGGGCGGCGTCCGGCGCGCGCGCGGACGATGCGGCTCGCACGTTCGCCGAGCTGAGCTACTGCGGCGCGCCCGACAGCGCGTACGTGCGGCGCATGGCGACGTTCCACGACTTCGACTCGCTCGCGCTCTGGGGCTTCCTGACGTCGGGCAAGTACGCCGAGTGTCCCGCGGGCCGCACGCTGCTCGCCGAGGGCGCGCCGTCCACCGCCTGCTACCTGACGATCAACGGCGCGGTCGAGACGGTGCTGGTGCGCGGCGACCGCCGCATCCGCATCGGGCTCGCGGGACCGGGGCGGACATTCGGCTACGAGAGCCTGATCGACGGCAGCCCGTGCGCGGTCACGGCGATCACGCGCGAGCGGGTGCTGCTGCTGGTGCTTCCGAGCGGGCCGTTCGAGCAGCTCTTCAACGGCGAGGACGCCGTCTCGCGCGTCTTCCTGGACGTGATCCAGCGCGAGCTCGTGGCCACGCTGCGGCAGTCGCTGCGCCAGCAGGCGCGGCTCGCCGCCAGCGTCTGAGACTAGGCCAGAGCTCCGCCGCGCAGATCGGCGAGCAGCGGCTCGAGTTCGGTCGGCACATCTCCGAGCGGGCCGACGGGCTCCAAATGCCGCCGCAGCAGCGCGAGCGTCTGCCGCGCTCCCTCGCCGAGCGGGTCGACCGCCTGCCCGAGCGCGCGGCGGATCTCGATCGCCTCGCCCGCGCAGATCAGCTCGATGGCGGCGATGCGCGTGCCGAGCTCCACCTGCTCGGCGAGGCGCCGAGCTGCGAGCGGCGCGAACGTCATGCGGTCCTCGATTCCGTCCTCGAGGCTCGTGGACGGCAGCTCGTTGGAGACGGGAGCCGCGAGCAGCCGGGCTTCGCCGGCGAGCGCGACGGCAGCCGTTGCGAAGACCTCGAGCGCGAGCTCCGCGACGGGTGCGTAGCGCAGCCCGCTCGGGAGGCCCGAGTGCGAGCGCTGGAGCAGCTTGACGACGCGCTCGGCCGAGCTGGTGATCGCCGCGGCGAGGCCGAGCCGTGCGTAGTCGAGCGCGAGGGCGACCGGGAGCGCCTCGAAGCTCGCGACCGATACGACCTCGCCGCTGTCGGCCAGGACGAGCGGATTCGACTGATGCGCGTTGAGCTCGACGGCGAGCTGTGCGCTCGCGTGCGCGAGCGCGTCGTGGGCCGCGCCGAGCACGTGCGCCGCATTCCGGAACGAGAGCGGATCCTGGAGGTTGCGCGGCTCGCCGGGAACGTGCAGACGGCTGCCCGCGAGCGCGCGCTCGAGGCCCTGGCGAGCGCGCGCGAGGCCGGCGTAGGGACGCACCTGCTCGACGGCGGGATGGAGCGGCGACGGATTGGCGCGAAAGCCCTCGAACGCCAGGCCGGCGCTCGCGGTGAGCGTCCCGAGGAGCGCCTGTGCGTCGTGCAGCGCGAAGACCGCGAGCCCCGTCGAGAACGCGTTCGTGCTGGTCAGCGCGACGGCCTCTCCCGATCGCAGCGGCTCGTCGCCGACGATGCCGAAGATGAGGTGGGAGAGCGGCGCGAGGTCGGCCTGCCCGAGCGAGCCGAGCAGTGGCACCGGCGGCAGCCGATCGTCGTTGAGCGCAGCGACGAGCCGCTGCACGGTCTCGATGCGGACGGCCGCCCGGCCCGCTGCGAGCAGGTTCACGATCACGAGCAGCGTGCCCCTGATGGCGGCCGGATCGACCACCGGGCCCTGTCCGACGAGGCTGTTGCGGACGAGCAGGCGCTCGAACCGCTCGCGGGCGAGCGGATCGACCGAGCTCGCCTTGCTCGCGCCGGCGCCGACGGACACGCAGTACACCGGAGCCCCTGAGGCGACTGCCCGGTCGAGCGTCCGGCAGGCTGCCTCCAGGCGCTCGCGCACGCCGTCGGCGAGCACGACCCGCTGCCGCTCGCGACCGACGGTGACGACCGCGGCCTGCGACAGGTCGAAGCCCGTGACCACCACATCCATGGCATGAATCTAGTCAAGCGACCGCCGCGCCCGCTTCACGGCGCGGCACCGCCGCATGACCGTGGAGGCGGCGGGGTGTCACTCGACAGTCGCGCGGAGGCCCACTTTGCGGTCCCACATGCCGCAACGGCCGAAAGCGGATCCGCGATGCCGCGCGAAAGGGTGAGAGACCCGCACGGACGCTCGACAAAGCCGCTGAAGTCTCGTGATCAGTGCCATCCGAAGGGCCGGAGCATGTGCCGAGGAACCGGGCATGCGCTGCTTCCCCACATTGCTCGGCACGTGCCTGCTCGCGCTCCTCGTCGTCCCGCTCGGGGCGAACGCCCGGCCGGCCGAGTCGGCGGCTCGCTGCTCGGCACCCGCGGCGGGGTGGAAGGGCGAGACGACCGGACGCAGGATCAAGCCCACGCATCCCGCCGTCGAGCGGCGCGTGATCCTGCTCGTGAACCGCTTCCGCCGCACCCACGGGCTGCGCCCGCTGAAGCTCGATCCGGGCCTCCGCTACGCGGCGCGAGCGCGCGGCGTGATCGACGAGCGCCTGACGCCGAGGCTCGCGCTCTACTCTCCGAGCGGCTGCATCGCCGAGAGCGTCGTGCGTGCGGACGGGCTGAGCCGGGCCTCGGGCATCGTCCGCCGCTGGCGTCACGAGGGCGCCTCGCGCCACGTGCTGCTGCTGCCGTGGGTGCGCCGCATCGGCGTCGGCGTGCGCGTTGGCACGTTCAAGGGCGCGCGCGTCACGATCGCGACGGCGGACTTCAGCGCCACGCGGCCGATGACGGCCGGGCAGGCGACAGCCGCGGCCACGGCGGGCAAGGCGTCCAGGCCCGCGAAGGCGAAGGCGAAGACCAAGGCCCCGACCCCGGTGCAGTCCGTGATCGCGCCGCCGCCCGTGCCCGTCACGACGCCTCCCGTCGCGCCGCCCGTGCCGACCGGCCCCGTCGTCGGCGTGCCCTACACGTGCAACGGCCCGGTCAACGGCGTGCGCGTCGTCGGCACGGGCTCGGACGCTCGCGCGCTCGTCGACCTCGCCGCCGGGTGCACCGGAACGATCAGCTTCGACATCCACGTGACGAGCGGCGGCGGCGACGGCGTCAAGGTGCAGGGCGGCGTGCACGACCTCACGGTCGGCCCGAGCAGCATCGTCTGCGACCGGCTCACCGACACGACGTTCCATCAGGACGGCGTGCAGGTGCAGGGCGGCACGAACGTCACGTTCGACGGCCTCAGGATCGTCTGCCCGTACGTCACCGGGCAGGGCGCCGCCGGCTTCTACATCGACGGCAAGGACTTCGGCGGGATCAGCAACGTCGTCTGCGACGGCTGCAACCTGGAGCACCTGCACTATGGCGCGATGTTCACGGGGCCGGCGCCCGGCAGCGGCGTGCGCAACTCGATCATCCATCAGGGCGCGCTGACCGGCGGCTACTTCGACCTGATGGGCGACATCGCATCGGCGCTCGACAGCAACAACACCCTCGCGCCGCCGTGCGACGGGACGGCCGTGCCCTGCTGACGCCGAGCGTGCGCGCCCGGGACCCGGCTTACACTTGCCCGGGCGCCGATGCAGCCTCTCGAGTCCCACAACCACGACGGCCCGGTCGAGGCCCGGTGACGAACGGCCCCGCCGAGCTGCAGACCTGGCTCGATGCTCGCGCCGAGCAGATGGCCGAGCTGCTCGAGGCGCTGATCGCGATCGACAGCGAGAACCCGCCGGGGCGGGGACTCGGCCGCTGCGGGCGCCTGTTGCGCGATGCGATGACACGCCTGGAGCTCGCGCCGGAGCTGATCGAGCTGCCCGCGGCCGGCGCTCTCGAGGAGCCGTGCATCGTGCGCGGCAGCGCGGGCGCGGGCGCGGGCGCCGGGACGGTCTACTTCCACGGGCACTTCGACGTCGTCCCGGCCCAGGCGCGCGAGCAGTTCCGGCCGCAGCGCGCGGACGGCCGCATCACGGGACGTGGCAGCGCCGACATGAAGGGCGGCCTCGTGAGCATGCTCTACGGCGCGGCCGCAGCGCGCGACCTCGGTCTGCTCGACGGCAAGCGGATCGTCGTGCATCTCGTGTGCGACGAGGAGACGGGCAGCGTCGCCGGCTCCGGCCACCTGCGCGACGCCGGCCTGATCGACGCCGGCGCGCTCGCGATGCTCACGGCCGAGCCGACCGGCGGCGTCGTCTGGCATGCGAGCCGCGGCGCGATCACGCTCCGCGTCGAGGTCGAGGGGCGGTCCGCGCACGTCGGCCAGGCGCATCTCGGCAGCAACGCCTTCACGCAGATGCTGCAGATCGCAGAGCCGCTCGCCGATCTCGCGCACGAGCTGCTCGCGCGCCGCACCCTCCATCCCGTCGCGAGCGAGGAGGCGCGCGGTTCCGTGCTCGTCGTGGGCGGCGCGTCGGGCAGCGGCGCGAACTTCAACGCCGTGCCCGGCGCGGCGTGGTTCTCGGTCGACCGGCGCTTCAATCCGGAGGAGGATCTCGACGAGGAGCTCGCGCGCCTGACGACGACGATCGAGAGCGCGGCCGCGCGTGCCGGCGCGCGCGTCGGCATCGACGTCCTGCAGCGCCAGCCGTCGGCCGGCACGAGCGCGGAGCATCCCGCCGCCGGCGCGCTCGCGCGCTGCGCGGAGGCCGTCGAGGGCGAGCCGCCGCGCTTCGAGCTCTGTCCGGGCGTGCTCGAGACCCGCTGGTACGCCCAGCTCGGCATCCCGGCGTTCGCCTACGGCGCCGGGCGGCTCGACGTCTCGCACGGCCCCGGCGAGTACATCGAGGAGGCCGCGATGCGCCGCTGCGCCGCGGTCTATGCGCTGTTCGCCGGCGAGCTGGCCGGCTGACGGGCGCGCGGCCTCAGCTCAGGCGGGCGCCCGCCTCCTCGATCGCCGCGAGCAGCGCGCGGACGTCGTCCGCGCCGGTCCGCCACGAGACGATCGCGATCCGCTGGCAGACGCCGCTCGCGAGCTGCGCGCCCGTGAAGAAGACGTCGCCGGCGGCGACGACATCGGCCTGGATGCGGCGGTTGAGGTCGTCGAGCGCAGCGCCGTCGGGCCAGCCCTCGGGGCGGTAGCGGAAGCACACGGTGTTCGTCGGGGCCGGCGCCGTCGCCTCGAGGCGGGGCGACTCCTCGACCGCGCGCGCGAGGCCCTGCGCGAGCTCGCAGCAGCGCGTGACGAGGTCGACCATGCCGTCGCGACCGAGGAACATGAGCGCCGCCCAGATCGACGCGCCGCGCCACGAGCGGCTGGCCTCGATGCCGAGCTCGTGCAGGTTCACGCCGGCGCCCGGCGTCAGGTACGCGGCGCTGCCCGCGAACGCCTCCCGGTGCAGCGCGGCGTCCTTGAGTAGCACGAAGCCGACGCCGTTCGGCACGTTCAGCCACTTGTGCCCGTCGACGGCCAGCGAGTCGGCGCGCTCGAGCCCGGCGACCAGCGCCGCGGCCGGCTCCCAGAGGCGGAAGAACGCGCCGAACGCGCCGTCGACATGCAGCCACAGCCCGTGCTGGTCGCAGACGTCCGCGATCGCCTCGACGGAGTCGGAGGCGCCCGTGTTGACGGAGCCGACCATCGCGATCACGATCGCCGGCTCGACGCCGTTGTGCCGATCGCGCTCGATCGCCTCGGACAGCAGGTCGACGCGCATGGCGTAGCGATCGTCGATCGGGATCGTCCGCACGCAGCCCGAGCCGAGGCCGAGCGTGCGCAGCGCCTTGTGGTCGGAGAGGTGGAGCTCCTCCGAGGCGTACACCCCGAGCTCGGGGAGCGCGCGCACGCCCTGCTCGGCGACGTCGACGCCGTGCTTGCGACCGAACCAGTGGCGCGCGACTCCGAGGCCGATGGTGTTGGCCATCGTCGCGCCGGTGCCGAAGTAGCCGGAGCCGGCCGGGACGCCGAGCAGATCGGCGAGCCAGCGGAGGGTCACCTGCTCGAGCTCGACGCCGGCCGGACCGAGCGGCCACATGCCGACGTTCTGGTCGACGGCCGCCGTCCAGGCCTGGACGATCGCCGCCGCCGGCAGCGCGCCGCCCGTGACGTAGCCGAAGTAGCGGCCGCCGGTGCCGCCGGCGAGGCCGCCGGCCGAGCGCGCCTCGAGCTCGCCGAGAATCGTCTCGAGCGCTGCGCCGTGCTCCGGCAGGGGCTCGTCGAAGCGGGCGGCGAGCTCGTCGCGGGCGATCGTGACGCCGGCCTGCGCCGGTGGTTCGAGCGCAGCGCGGAAGCGCTCGCAGAAGTCGTGCACGGCCGCGTCGAGAGCGCGGTCGACCATGGAGAACCTCCTGCTCAGCGGCGCGCCAGCCGGCACCGGACGGAGCTTCAGCGTAGGCGGTGCCGCCCGCGGGCGTCCACCTGCAACGGTGGCGCCGCGAGTGCGCTCGCTCTCGCGGCGCCTCGCGGGCCGCGAGCTCCGGCTCGCCGCGCCGGCCCTGCCCAGGGCGCGACGGCGGCTGCTCGCGCCGCGGGTTGAATGCGGGCGGGGTGGAGCGCTACTGTCGCGGCATGGCCGTCGCGCCCGCCCCCACCGCCGCCTTCCCGTCCTCGTCCCGGACGACCGGCAGGGCTGCGCCGTGAAGCCGAACCGCTCGCTCCCCGCCGCCACGGTCGTGCCCGTGCTCGCCTATCCGGACGTGCGCGCTGCCGTCGCCTGGCTGACGGCCGCGTTCGGGTTCGCGGAGCGGCTGAAGATCGGCGAGGACCATCGCTCGCAGATGAGCGTCGGCGACGACGGCGCCGTGATCGTCGCGGACGAGCGCGGCGAGCGCCGCGCCCCGCGGCCGGGCGAGAGCACGCACGCCGTGCTCGTGCGCGTCGCCGACGTGCATGCGCACTGCGAGCGCGCCCGTGCCCACGGCGCGATCATCGGCATGGAGCCGACCGACTTCGAATACGGCGAGCGGCAGTACGAGGCCCAGGATCTCGCCGGTCACCGCTGGACGTTCTCGCAGACGCTGCGCGACGTCGCGCCGGAGGAGTGGGGCGGGGAGCTCGTCCCGCCCGCCTGACGTCGCCGCGCGACGCGGTCAGCCGTCGGTCGTGGCGTCGTCCCAATCCGGACGACGGCCGGCCAGCCAGTCGAGCGCGTGGTGGCGCTCGGCGGTGATCGAGGCGACAACGGCGAGCTCGCCGCTGTCGAGGTCGCGGAACGGCTTGCCGTGGGCCGGGAAGTCGTCGTCGACCGGCCCCGGGCTCGATCCCTCCGCGTCCGCAAGCGCTGCGGCCTGACGGGCGATGGCGTCGACGTCCGTACCCGAGGTCTGCGCGTCGCCATGCGCGGCCGGCTGCTCCGCGCGCGCCCGCCACAGCCAGAGCTCGGCGATCGCGTGCGCCTGCTCGATCTCCTCGCGGGCGCGCAACGCCGCCGCGGCACGGAAGTCGGCCGTTGCCGCGAGTAGCGGCACGGACGGCGCCAGCTGCTCGCAGGCAGTGTCGTAGGGTGGCAGCGGCTCACCGTCCGCGAGCGCCCAGAGCAGCACGCCCACGGCCTCGTTGCGCCCTCTCGCGCCGAGCCGCTCGTCCGCGGTCCAGGCGGCGATCGGCGTCGCGAGGAGCGCTTTCTCCCGGGTGCTGAGCGTGCTCGCGAGGCCCTCGCGGATCAGCCAGCGCCGCGACTCGACGAGGTACTTCTCGGCGGCGTCCTCCTCCATCGTCCCATCCGCGAGCGCGACGGCGATCGTCCCGAGCATCGCGATCACCGAGACGCACAGGGCGCGCTCGGCGACGGCGCTCGCAGCGGGCGGGCCGAGGTCGTGCTTGCGGCGGCGGAACACGGCCCGATCCTAGCCACGCGCCGGCGATCGAGGCTGCGTCGAGGACCGGGCGGGCGCTGCCGTCAGCGGCCGAGGATCGCGCGCAGCACGGTGTCGAGCGCGCCGGACGGGTCGTCCGGGAGCGCACCGCAGCGCCAGCCGATGAAGCCGTCCGGCCGCACCAGCAGGCACCCGCCGTCCTCGACGCCGGACATCCGCGCCCAGTCGCCGTAGGTGTCGGCGACCTCGCAGCCCGGGCCGATCGCGACGGCGCGGACGTCGGCGCCGAGCGCCGCCGACGCTGTCGTCGCCGCGCCCCGCCAGGCCTCGCCGCCGATCCCGGTCAGCAGCGTGAAGCGCCCGCCGCCGGCGAGGTCCTTCGTGCTGATCCGCGCTCCGTCGCGCTCCAGCCAGCAGTGCGGCAGACGCGCGCCGGGCCAGGTGGTGGGGGAGTACGTGAGCTCCGGGTCGCCCTCGAACGGCGGCTCGGGCGTCCCGTCGCCGACGATCGCCGCCGAGCGGTAGCGCTGGTTCAGCTCCACGCCATGGGCGTTGAACTCGTAGTCCTTGAAGCCGATCGCCGAGCGCAGCGCCGAGCGCTGCTCGGCCGCCGCCGGCGTCGCCAGCTTGCGGGCGTCCATGTTGGCCTGCAGCTGCGACGTCCCGCCGCCGGCGGTCAGGCCGAGGCTCTCGAAGATCGGCCCGAACTCGCCGATGCTCTGGTTCGCGCGCTCGACGATCTGCTTGCCGAGCGGCACACGCTCGGCGTCGTAGCTCTCGAGCAGCGCGGGCGACGCGCTTCCCCGCAGCACGTGCGCGAGCTTCCAGGCGAGGTTGTGCGCATCCTGGATCGACGTGTTGGAGCCGAGCCCGTTCGACGGCGGGTGCCGGTGGCAGGCGTCGCCCATGCAGAACACGCGGCCCGACGAGTAGCGCGTCGCATACATCTTGTTGACGCCCCAGAGCGACGTCGACTCGATCGTGACGGGCACCGTGTCGTCGCCGATCAGCTTGTGCGCGATGCGCGTCGCCTCGGCGTCGTCCACCTCGGGCGGGGGCTGGCTGATGTCGTAGCCCCAGATCACGAGCCACTCGTCCCAGCGGCGCACCATGCGGATAACGCCCATCCCGATGCCGCCGATCAGCTCGGGGTCGAGGATCCAGTAGAGCACGCTCGGGCGGTGCGCGACGTAGCGCGTGAGGTCGGCGCGGAAGACGATGTTCATCGAGCCGGCGATGTCCATCTGGCCCTCGAGCGGCAGACCGACGTCCTCCGCGACCTTGCTGTTGCCGCCGTCGGCGCCGACCAGGTAGCGGGCGCGGATGTCGTAGGTCTCGCCGCTCAGCCGGTCGAGCACGGTCGCCGTCACGCCGTCCTCGTCCTGCACCAGCGAGAGGTACTCCGTGTCGAGGCGCAGTCGGGTGCCGCGGGCTGCGGCGGCCGAGACGAGGATCGGCTCGAGCAGCGTCTGCGGGATGTCGCACATCTCGGACGGGCTCGCGAGCCGGTACTCGGCATGGCGCCCGGGATGCGTGCCCCAGGT
>DASXXY010000044.1:0-8933 GCA_036502805.1 Gaiellales bacterium
CGAGCAGGCGTGGGAACTCCGCGTGGGCGAGGTTCGGGGGCGCCTGGATCGCGACCTCTGCCGGCAGCAGCAGGCGGGCGACGGCGATCGTCCAGAGGTGGTCGTCGAGCGTCGGCTCCGGCGCCTCGGCCATCTTCGTGCCCGGCTTGGCGCGGAAGTTCTGGACGATGATCTCCTGCAGGTGCCCGTGGCGCTCGTGCAACTCGCGCAGTGCGAGCAGCGCCTCGATGCGCTCGCTGCGCGTCTCGCCGATGCCGATCAGGATGCCGCTCGTGTACGGGATCGCGAGCCGGCCGGCGCGGTCGATCGCGTCCAGGCGCAGCTCGGGCAGCTTGTCGGGCGAGCCGAAGTGCGCCTCGCCGCGCTGCGACAGCCGCGCGCTCGCGGTCTCGAGCATGATCCCCTGCGAGGCGCTGACGGCACGCAGCGCGAGCAGCTCCTCGTCGTCGAGGATGCCCGGGTTCGCATGCGGCAGGAGGCCCGTCTCGCGCAGCACGAGGCCGGCGCAGTGCGCGAGGTAGGCGGCGGTCGTCGGGAAGCCCAGCAGCTCGAGCTCGTCGCGCGCCGCGCGGTAGCGCAGCTCGGGCTTGTCGCCGAGCGTGAAGAGCGCCTCGTGGCAGCCGGCGTCGCGCCCTGCGCGCGCGATCTCGAGCACCTCGTCGGGCGTCAGGTAGCAGCGCTCGCCGCGCCGCGGCGGCCGTGCGAACGTGCAGTAGTGGCAGACGTCGCGGCAGAGCTGCGTGAGCGGGATGAAGACCTTGGGCGAGAACGTCACGAGCGGGCCCGGGGCGCGCTCGCGGGCGCGCTCGCAGAGCTCGGCGAGCGACGGCCCGCCGCCCTCCGCCCAGGCCAGCGCGTCGCTCGCGCGGAGCGGCGTTGCGAGCTGCGCGGTCATGCGCCCTGCCGGTCGCAGGGCTCGAGCTCGGCCGCGTCGCGGCGCGGCTCCGGGGTCGCGATCAGGTGTGTCATGCCAGCCTCGAGGTAGCCGTCGGCGAGTCGGGCGTGCCGGACGCCGTCGCAGGTCGGCTGCGGCGGAACGGGAGCGCCGGTGCGAAGGGGTGCGGCACGGCTGGATCCTAGCCCCGATCGCGCAGGCACCTTGACCGCGCAACCGGATCGGGCGCGCTCGGGCGCGCCCGGAGCCCCCGGCCGACGTGATGCGGCGGCCCCGATCCGTCACGGCAAATCCGGCCGCGCGGGGCTAGGTCGTCAGGTCGGCGCGGGCCTTCGCGTCCTGCAGGGCCTCGATGCGGCCGACGTCGCGCACCGCGCCCTTGTCGGCCGACGTCGCCATCGCGGCATACGCGCGCAGCGCCGGCGTGACCGTGCGCGGACGCTCCTCGAGCGGCCGGTAGCCCGTCGTCGCCTCGAGCCGGCCGCGCCGGTCGTCGAGCTCGGCGTCGGTCAGCGCGACCGCGATGGTGCGGCTCGGGATGTCGATCTCGATCGTGTCGCCGTCCTCGATCAGCGCGATCGCGCCGCCCGAGGCCGCCTCGGGCGAGACGTGGCCGATCGAGAGGCCGGACGTGCCGCCCGAGAAGCGCCCGTCGGTGATCAGCGCGCACTGCGCGCCGAGGCCGAGGCCCTTGAGGTAGCTCGTCGGATAGAGCATCTCCTGCATGCCCGGGCCGCCGCGCGGGCCCTCGTAGCGGATGACCACGACGTCGCCGGGCCGGACGCGCTGGGCCAGGATCGCCTCGACCGCGGCCTCCTGCGACTCGACCACGACGGCCGGGCCCGAGAACATCCAGATCGACTCGTCGACGCCGGCGGTCTTGACGACGCAGCCGTCGACGGCGATGTTGCCGTAGAGGATCGCCAGGCCGCCGTCCCTCGTGTAGGCGTGGGCGACGTCGCGGATGCAGCCGTCGGCGGCGTCGGCGTCGAGCGTCTCCCAGCGCTCGGACTGCGAGAACGCCGTCGCCGAGCGGACGCAGCCGGGCGCGGCGTGGAAGAGCTCGCTCGCGGTCTCGGAGGCCGTGCCGCTGCGGATGTCCCACTCGGCCAGCCAGCCGTCGATGTCGCGCGAGTGCACGCTGTGGACGCCGCCGTGCAGCAGGCCGCCGCGCCGCAGCTCGCCGAGGATCGCGGGGATGCCGCCCGCGCGATGGACGTCCTCCATCAGGTACGTGCCGTTCGGGGCGACCTTGCAGACGCACGGCACGCGGCGCGAGACCGCGTCGATGTCGGCCATCGTGAACTCGAGCTCGGCCTCCTGGGCGGCGGCCAGCAGGTGCAGCACGGTGTTCGTCGAGCCGCCCATCGCGACGTCGAGGGTCATCGCGTTCTCGAACGCCTCGCGCGTCGCGATCGCGCGCGGCAGCACCGACGCGTCGTCCCCGTCGTAGTAGCGCGTGCAGAGCGCGACGGCCGTGGCGCCCGCGTCCTCGTAGAGCTGCCTGCGAGCGGTGTGCGTGGCGAGCGTGGAGCCGTTGCCGGGCAGCGCGAGGCCGAGCGCCTCGGTCAGGCAGTTCATCGAGTTGGCGGTGAACATGCCCGAGCACGAGCCGCAGGTCGGGCAGGCCGCCTCCTCGATCAGGGCGAGGTCGTCGTCGGAGACCGCGTCGGCCACCGCGTCGGCGATCGCCGTGATCAGGTTGAGGCGCGTGCGGACGGTGCCGTCGACGAGCGTCGCGGTGCCGCCCTCCATCGGGCCGCCGGAGACGAAGACCGTCGGGATGTTCAGCCGCAGCGCGGCGTTCAGCATGCCCGGCGTGATCTTGTCGCAGTTGGAGATGCACACGAGCGCGTCGGCGCAGTGCGCGTTGACCATGTACTCGACGCTGTCGGCGATCAGGTCGCGCGAGGGCAGCGAGTAGTGCATCCCGTCGTGGCCCATGGCGATGCCGTCGTCGACGGCGATCGTGTTGAACTCGCGCGCGATGCCGCCCGCGGCGTGGATGGCGTCCGAGACGATGCGCCCGACGGGCGCCAGGTGCGTGTGGCCCGGGACGAACTGCGTGTAGCTGTTCGCGATCGCGACGATCGGCTTGCCGAAGTCCTCGCGCTCGACGCCGGCGGCGCGCAGCAGTGCGCGCGCCCCCGCCATGTTGCGACCGTGGGTGACCGTCCGCGAGCGTAGCTTTGGCATGCCGGAAGCGTAGCGACCGGCCGTTGGCAGCTCGCCCGCAAGCCCGCGAGAGCCGCGCCGCGCGGTGGTCTGCGCAACACCGGGGTCGTGGTCTGCGCAACACGGGGGTCTGACCCGCAACGTGCGGGTCAGACCCCCATGTTGCGGGCCTGGCACCCCCTGTTGCGGACCGAGGGCAAACGCCCTCGGATACGAGGATGAAGTGCCCCTGTTGGGCGCTTCCCGAGCGCTACCTCCGACGTCGACGGCGGCCGGTCACGACGAGGCAGCTGCCGCGCCGAACGCCGTGGCAGAGCCAGACGCAACAGCCAGGGTCAGGCCCGCAACACGAGGGTCAGGCCCGCACGTTGCGGGTCAGACCCCCGTGTTGCGCCAGACCCCCCGTGTTGCGGGCACGGCGTGGGCTCGCGTCAGATCAGGGCGCGCAGGCGGGGCGCCAGCTCGGCGCCGAAGCGCTCGAGGAACGCGAGCTGATCCTGCGCGGGGCTGTGGAAGACGAGGTGGCGGAAGCCGAGGTCGAGGTAGGGCTTGATGCGCTCGACGGCCTCGTCCGGATCGCCCGTGCAGATGAAGCGCGAGGCGGCCTGCTCGTCGTCGAGCTCGTCGGCCAGGCGCGCGAGCTCGCGCGGGTCGTCGACGCCCTGCTTGGACTCCGCTGGCAGCGCGAGCGGCGCCCAGAAGCGGCAGTCCTTGACGGCGGTCGCGCGATCCTTCGCGTACGAGAGCTTGATCTCGATCATGCGCTCGATGCCGGTGGGGTCGACGCCGGCCTCCTCGGCGCCGGCGGCGGCGTTCGGCAGCAGGCGCTCCGAGTAGAGCTCGAGCGGCTTGCCCGAGGTCGTGATGAGCCCGCCCTCGGCGCCCGCGAAGCGCGCGCCCTTGGGCCCGCCGGCCGCGACCCAGACGGGGATCGGCTGCTCGGGGAGGTCGTAGATCACGGCGCCGCCGGTCCTGTACCACTGGCCCTCGAAGTGCACCTGGTCGCCGCTCCAGAGCTGCCGGATCAGCGCCACGGCCTCCTTCAGGCGCTCGAGGCGCTCACCGGATCCGGGCCAGTCGACGCCGGTCGGCGCGACCTCGTTCATGGCCTCGCCGGAGCCCAGGCCGAGGAAGATGCGGCCCGGCGCGAGGCACCCGAGCGTCGCGAAGGCCTGCGCGACGACCGCCGGGTGGTAGCGGTAGGTCGGCGTCAGGACGCTCGTCCCGATGAGCACGCGCGAGGTCTGCCCGGCGAGGGCGCCGAGCCACGGCAGCGACGCGGGCGAGTGCCCTCCGTCATGCCGGAACGGCTGGAAGTGGTCGGAGATGGCAACGCTGTCGAGGCCGAGCCGCTCGGCGGCGACCCCGAACGAGAGCAGCTCGGCGGGTGCGAACTGCTCGGCGGACGCCTTGTAGCCGAGGCGCAGTGGGGGAGATGCGGAGGGAAGCGTCATAGACTCGGCCCGATGGTAGCCCGTTCCCATGGCGGGTGGCTGGCACTCGTGCCCGTCAAGGCGCTGCCGCGCGGCAAGTCGCGCCTCGCCGACGTGCTCGACGGCGATGCCCGCGCGGATCTCTCGCTGGCGCTCATGCAGCGCGTCGTCGGGGCGTGCCTCGAGGCGGGCCTCGCGGTCTGCGTCGTGTCGCCGGATGCCGACGTGCACGCCGCGGCGCGCGCGCTCGGCGCGACCGCGCTCGACGACGGCGGTCGCGACCTGACCGGCAGCATCGAGTATGCGCTCGGGCAGCACGCCGAGGCCACCGGCGTCGCCGTCGTCGCCTCCGACCTGCCCGACATCACGGCGGCCGACGTGCTCGAGCTGATCGCCCACGCGACCCCGCTCGCGATCGCCGCGGCGGCCGACGGCACCACGAACGCGATCGCGGCCTGCCCGCCCTCGGCCTTCCGGCCGAGCTACGGGCCCGGCAGCGCGGCTCGCCACGGCGGCGAGCACGTCCGTCTCGCCGGCCTCGAGCGCGACGTCGACGAGCCGCCGGACCTGCAGCGGACGCTCACGGAATGCCCCGGCTGACCGTCCTCGCCGGCGGCGTCGGCGGAGCGCGCTTCGTACGCGGCCTGCTCGCGGTCGTGCCCGCGGCCGACGTCGCGATCGTCGGCAACGTCGGCGACGACCTCGAGCACTGGGGCCTCGCGATCTCGCCCGACCTCGACACGCTGCTCTACACCCTCACCGGGCGCATCCATCCCGAGCAGGGCTGGGGCGTCGCGGGGGACACGCGCGAGGCGATGGGCGTCGTGGCCGAGCTCGGCGGCAGCGACTGGTTCATCCTCGGCGATCGCGACATCGGGCTGCACCTCGTGCGCAGCGAGCGCCTGCGCGCCGGCGAGCCGCTCTCGCAGATCACCGCCGACTTCGCGCGGCGCTACGGGCTCGGCGCACGCCTGCTGCCGGCGAGCGACGACCGCCTGCGCACGCGCATCGTGACGCCCGACGGCGAGCTCGCCTTCCAGGAGTGGCTCGTCGGCCACCGCGCGGCCGATCCCGTCAGCGCCGTGCGCTTCGAGGGCGCGCCGGGCGCCCGCCCGGCCCCGGGCGTGCTCGCGGCGATCGAGGCGGCCGACACGATCCTGCTCGCGCCGTCCAACCCGTTCGTCTCGCTGGATCCGATCCTGGCCGTCGACGGCGTGCGCGAGGCCGTCGCCGCGCGCCGCGAGCGGGTCGTCGCGATCACGCCGATGATCGGCTCCGAGGCCGTCAAGGGCCCGCTCGCCGGCATGCTCGCGACGCTCGGCCATGACGTCTCGGCCGTCGGCGTGGCGAGCGTGCTCGCGCCGCTCGCGGCGGGCTTCGTGCTCGACAGCGCCGACGAGGCGAGGAGCGGCGAGATCGCCGCGCTCGGCCTGCGCACCGCGTGCGTGCCGACGCTGATGCGCGACGCCGCGAGCTCGGCCGCGCTCGCGCGCACCGCCCTCGCACTGTGAGCGACTACGCCGTCAGCAGCCTGCGCGGCCTGCCCGAGCTGCGCCCCGGCGACGATCTCGCGGGGCTGCTGGCCGCCGCGGCCGAGCGCGCCGCAGGCGGCCTGCGCGACGGCGACGTGGTGTGCGTGGCGCAGAAGGCCGTCTCCAAGGTCGAGGGCCGCACGGTCGCACTGGACGACGTGCGCCCGTCCGCGCGCGCGCTCGAGCTCGCGGGCGACGACGGCGATCCGCGCATGCTCGAGCTGATCCTCGGCGAGAGCGCGCGCATCGTGCGGCGGCGCGGCTCCTTCCTCGTCTGCGAGACGCACCACGGCTTCGTGTGTGCCGCGGCCGGCGTGGATCGGTCGAACACGGGCGGGGGCGACTCGGCGGTGCTCCTGCCGCTCGATCCCGACGCCTCGGCGCGCAGGCTGCGCGACGCGCTCTCGGCGCACGCGGCGGTCGGCGTGATCATCACCGACTCCTTCGGCCGGCCGTTCCGCCTCGGCACCACCGGCGTCGCGATCGGCTGCGCCGGGCTCGCCCCGCTGCGCATCCACACGGGCGAGAGCGACGACGCGGGCCGCGTGCTGCAGGGCACCGAGATCAACCTCGCCGATCAGATCGCGTCGGCGGCCGAGCTCGTGATGGGGCCCTTCGGCGGCGTGCCGGGGGCGCTCGTGCGCGGGCTCGCCTACGAGCGCTCCGACGAGGGCGCCCGGGCCGGCCTGATGCCGGCCGAGCGCGACCTCTTCCGCGGCTAGGAGCGCGCGCGAGATCGGCGCGCGAGCAGGCCGCGGCGGCGCGTCGTCCGGCACCGCGATCGGCCCGCGCGAGCCGCCAAGCAGTTGACTGCTCACCAATCGCTAGAGTCCAGGCCATGACTCTCACTGACAAAGCGAAGGCTCTCCTGGACGGCAAGGCGCTCGGCATGCTCGGCGTCGTGAGCGAGGACGGAACGGCGCAGGTGACGCCCGTCTGGATCACGCGCGACGGCGACACGCCCGTCTTCAACACGGTCGAGAGCCGGCCCAAGGCGAGGAGCATGCGGCGCGATCCGCGCGTGACGCTCACGATCGTCGACCCCGAGAACGGCTACAGCTACGTCGAGCTGCGCGGCCACGTCGAGTTCGAGGAGGGGCAGGCCGCGAACGACACGATCGACGCGCTCGCGAAGAAGTACATCGACCAGGATCGCTACCCGTGGTCCCAGCCGGGGGACGTGCGCGTGAACTGCCGCATGGTCGTCGAGCGCGAGCTCGGAATGTGAGCGGCTCGGCGCCCGTGCGCGTCGGCGTGCGCGTCGCCCCGCAGCACTGCAGCTACCGGCAGATGCGGGACGCGTGGATGCGAGCCGAGGACGCGGGCGCCGACACGCTCTTCACGTGGGATCACTTCTACCCGCTCTACGGCGAGGCGGACGGCGCGCACTTCGAGTGCTGGAGCCTGCTCGCGGCGATCGCCGAGGCGACGGAGCGCATCCACTTCGGCGCGCTCGTGTCCTGCAACTCCTACCGCAACCCGAACCTGCTCGCCGACATGGCGCGCACGGTCGACCAGATCTCGGGCGGCCGCCTGATCCTCGGCCTCGGGTCGGGGTGGTTCGAGCGCGACTACGACGAGTACGGCTACGAGTTCGGCACGCCGATCACGCGGCTGCACGCCTTCCGCGACGCCCTGCCGGTGATCCACGAGCGGCTGGGGAAGCTCAACCCGCCCCCGGTGCGCGGCAGCATCCCGCTGCTGATCGGCGGCGGCGGCGAGCGCGTCATGCTGCGCCTCGTCGCACAGTGGGCGACGACCTGGCACGCGTTCGGCGCGCCCGAGGTGATCGCGCACAAGAGCCGGGTGCTGGACGAGCACTGCGCCGCGATCGGCCGCGACCCGGCCGAGATCGAGCGCTCCGTGATGGTCACGGGCGAGGACATCGCGAAGGGCTATCTCGATCGCTACCACGAGATCGGCGCGACGCACATCGTCGCGATCGCCAAGGAGCCCGAGTTCGACCTCGCCGATCTGCGGCGGGTGCTGGCGTGGCGCGACTCGCTCGACTGAGGCGCCCCGAGGCCCCGAAGGCGGATTCGAGCGCGGATCTGCGATCGCTCGCCGAACCGCCCGCGCACCGGCCGCGAATGCCGGGCGTGAGTGCTTTCGCCGTCGCCCCTGCGCTGCCGCGTGCCCGTCGCGTGACGTGGACGACGCATGCGGATACGCTCCCGGCGATGGAGGCAGCGCCTTCCGACGTCCAGCTCGTCGCGCGCTGCGCGAACGGCGACGAGGGCGCACTCTCTGAGCTCTACGACCTCTTCGGCAGGGCGGCATATGCGCTCGCCCTGCGCATCGTGCGCGATGCGAGCCAGGCCGAGGACGTCGTGCAGGAGGCGTTCCTCGATCTCTGGCGCGGCGCGGCGCGCTTCGATCCCGAGCGCTCCCGGCCCGCCAGCTACCTGCTGACGTTCGTGCACCGCCGCGCCGTCGACCTCGTGCGGCGCGAGCAGGCGCGACCGCAGCGCGGCGGCGGGGTGGAGGACATCGCCGAGCGCCCCGGCAAGGACGACGTCGCCGGGGGCCTCGTCGCCCGCGAGCAGGGCGCGAGCGTCCGCGCCGCGCTCGCCGGCCTGCCCGGGCCGCAGCGGCAGGTCCTCGAGCTCGCGTACTTCAGCGGCCTCAGCCAGAGCGAGATCGCGGAGCGCCTGGGCGAGCCGCTCGGTACCGTGAAGTCGCGCACGCACGTCGCGCTCTCGCGCCTGCGCGAGCTCCTGGGCGAAGGCTTCCACGCATGAGCACCAATCCCGAGATCCCCGAGGAGGTCGGCGCGCTGATCAGCGCGTACGCCCTCGGCATGCTCGAGCCAGACCAGGCCGAGCTCGCCGAGCAGCACATCGCCGCGAGCGATGCCGCCCGGCGCGCCTACGAGGATGCGCTCGAGACCGCAGCGGC